>JAZGDX010000200.1:0-2832 GCA_036478305.1 Bacteroidota bacterium | reverse complement strand
AAATTCAGGAGCCTGATTGGCCGGTTGTGAAGCCATGGACGTATCGATCATAATTGTGAATTACAACGTGCGGGATTTTCTCGAGAACGCTCTGGTCTCGCTCCAGAAGGCTTCGGAGGGGGTGGAGGTGGAATTCTTCGTGGTGGACAACGCCTCTGACGACGGCAGCGTTGAGCTGCTGGGGCAAAAATTTCCCTCTGTCACGGTGATCGAGAATCTTGAAAACCTGGGATTTGCGAAGGCCAACAATCAAGCGCTGCACCGGGCAAAAGGAAGATTTGTTCTCCTTATCAACCCCGATACCGTCGTCCAGGAGGATACCCTCCGTGTGCTGATCAAGTTCTTTGACGAAAACCAAGACGTCGGCATGACCGGATGTAAGATATTGAATCCCGATGGCACGCTTCAGCTTGCCTGCCGTCGAAGTTTCCCTACGCCGTGGGTAGCGTTCTGTAAGATGGTTGGACTGAGTGCGCTCTTTCCAAATACGAAGCTTTTTGGGAAGTATAATCTGACGTATCTGAACCCCGATGAGTCGTACGAAGTCGACGCTCTCAGTGGGTCATTCATGATGCTCCGGCGTGAGGTCTATGAGACGGTCGGAGACCTTGACGAAGATTTCTTCATGTATGGTGAAGACCTCGACTGGTTCTTCCGAATTCAACGGGCAGGATGGAAAGTCTACTACGTACACGCGACACAGATCATCCACTACAAAGGAGAGAGCGCAAAACGGAGTGACTTCGATGAGACAAAGCGCTTTTACCAGGCGATGCGTCTGTTTGTCCGAAAACATTTGAACCACTCTTTCGCGCTGAGGCTGTTATTGCAGGTTGGCATCGCTCTCCGGGCAGCCCTGGCCTTTCTGGCCAAAGCGGGTCGACCGACTCTGTTCACGATCATCGACTTTCTGGGTATTACCGTTGCGCTTCTCTTGGGTGAATTTATCTGGTTTGGGGAGGTGTTTCGTTTTCCAGAGTACGCCTACCCCATCGTGTTTATTGTTCCGGCGGCAATAATCCTCCCGACGCTTTACTTTTCCGGTGTGTATACCTATCGAAAGAACTCCCTGTCGATGACTGCTCTGTCAGTCGTAATCGGTTACCTCATCCTGTCTTCTCTCACCTTCTTCCTGAAGGACTATGCATTCAGCCGCATGGTGGTCGTCATTTCGGGGGCGCTGACATTCTTGACGCTTGCCGGCTGGCGGCTGATGCTGAGATATCTTGGTTGGTCACAGCAGTTCGGCCCTCGTACGCTGCTGGGTCGGAGGACTCTGATCGTGGGGACAGGGACTTCAGGGGTTGAACTCCTCCGGAAGCTCCGTGCTCGCGTGGTCGATGGATATGATGTGGTCGGATTCATCGACCTGAATCGGCAACGACTCGGTGAGAAAGTATCCGGCGTTCAAATCCTTGGGAGCGTCGACAACATCGGGAAGATCATCCGTGACAATAAGGTGAGTGAAGTCATCTTTTCGATGGACACTCTTCCGTACCGGGATATCCTTTCAGTTATCGGTCGCAGTCGTGAACGCGCGGTGAATTACCGACTCCTCCCGACAAGTCTCGAAGTCATCATTGGCAAGACAAAAATCGATCAGCTCGGGGACATTCCGTTGGTGGACATTGAATACAACATTGACAAACCGTCAAACCGCTTCACCAAACGCGCTTTCGACCTCATCGTGTCTGTTTTCCTCTTGATTTTTGTGTATCCATTTGTCTTCTTACGCAAAGTGCTGAGTCAGCGGGGACTGTCGAAGTCCAGTCGTAAAATTCTCCAGGTTCCCCGGGTTCTGGTCGGAGAGTGGACCGTCGTCGGTCGTCCAGAGTATGACCCCGGTCCATCACGAAACGGCCCGACGAACCTATACCTGGGAAAAATTGGCGTGACTGGGCTCGTGCAGGTCAATTTTCATGATGATCTGACAAACGAGGAAATCGAAAAATACAACCTGTTTTATGCCAAGAATCAATCGCTCGTGCTTGATTTCGAAATCCTCGTAAAATCGTTTCTTTTATTGGTCAGGGGCAAAATTTAGCCCTGGTCGTGTCAGGACAGGAGAGGCGCAATGGCCCGAGTAGTACTGGACTTTGAAAAGCCGATCATCGAGCTCGAACAAAAGATCGAGGAGATGCGAAAATACAGCGACAACCTCGACATCACTAAGGAGATCGACAATCTTGAGCGGAAAGTTCAGGGATTGCGCGAGAGCATCTATTCGAAGCTGACGCGGTGGCAGAAGGTCCAGCTGGCGCGACATCCCGATCGCCCGTTCACTCTCGATTACATCAACCTGATGACAGAAGATTTTATCGAGCTTCACGGTGACCGGCTCTTCGGTGATGACAAATCGATCGTTGGCGGTTTCGCACGATTAAACGGGCGGACGGTGCTGTGGGTAGGTCACCAGAAGGGGCGCGACACGAAGTCGAATTTGCACCGTAACTTCGGGATGCCGCATCCGGAAGGGTATCGGAAGGCCCTCAGGCTTATGAAGCTCGCAGTGAAGTTCAGGGCACCGATCGTCTCGCTTCTCGACACACCGGGGGCCTACCCTGGAATCGGCGCGGAGGAGCGGGGTCAGGCGGAAGCGATTGCGCGGAATCTGTTCGAAATGTCACATCTTCCGGTCCCGATCATCGTCGTGGTCATCGGTGAAGGCGCATCGGGCGGCGCACTCGGAATCGGCATTGGAGACCGTATTCTGATGCTCGAGAACACATGGTATTCCGTCATTTCGCCCGAATCATGCTCAAGTATTCTCTGGAGGAGCTGGGATTACAAAGAACAAGCTGCAGAATCGCTCAAACTCACTGCTTCCGACCT
>JAZGDX010000020.1:0-5483 GCA_036478305.1 Bacteroidota bacterium | reverse complement strand
GCAGCCGGCTGCGGCGTAGGAGTGGCAGCGACAGTAGGGGGCTTCTTCCCGGTGACGTATTCCGACTGGGGGTATTTTCTCCTCAATTCAGCAAGCTTTCCTTCGGCTGTTTTGTAGAGCCCCAATGAATAGTAGAATTGATACACTTTATACAGCGCATCATCTGCCCACTCGCTCTCTGGAAAATTATCCACTACATTCTGGAATACCTTTGCGGCTTCGGCGCCATCCGATGTCAGCATCCCCTGCAAATAGATAACCCCAGGGTGACGTTGGTGGCGTGCAACCAGGTTAGGTAGTTCCACCTTCACCTGGTCCGCCTGCCCGCGCTGAATCATATCGAGATAGCGCTGGATATCCGGGCCTTCCTGACCGTGAGCGGATGAGAGACCTAGATTCAGCAAAATTACGATGGACAGAAGATACATTCGATTCATAATTTCCTCACAGGTTCATGAATGTCTGTTGTCGGTAGATTGGGGAGTTAGGCACCGTCTTGACCGTTCTGTTGCACAAGGGAGCCAAAGAGAGTCGCTGAGTTCGCTCTTTCAACCCTGACTTGTACATTGTCTCCAGCATTACACTCGGCTCTCGGAAAAATGACACCCTTGTTGGTGTCCGTCCGGCCCCTGAACTCATCGACAGACCTCCGGCTCGGTCCTTCGACAAGGACCTCGACAGTGTCGCCTACCATCGTTTGGTTGTTCTGATACGAGATGCGCTGTTGAAGTTCGATGATCTCGTTTAGCCGCGCCACCTTTAGGTCATCGGCCACATCATCGCCCCAGGCAAACGCCTTCGTGTGCTCGCGAGGAGAGTACTTGAACATGAAGGCACCGTCGTACCGGACCTCCTCGATGAGGCTCAACGTCAGGTGATGATCTTCTTCGGTTTCCGTACAGAAACCTGCAATGATGTCTGTCGAAAGACTGACTCCTGGAATGGTTCGTCTGATTTTCTCCACCAGATGCATGTAGTGCTCCCGCGTGTACGTGCGCTCCATCAATTCAAGAATCCGGTTGCTCCCGGACTGAACTGGCAGATGAACATAATTGCAAACATTACGATGATCGGCGATTGTCTCGATCAGTTTGTCTGACATATCCTGAGGGTGTGAAGTTGTGAATCGAATTCGGACGCCGGAATCCACCTGAGCGACCGCGGTTAGCAGGTCGGCAAAGTCGTGACCGTCGTCGCGGTATGAGTTGACATTTTGCCCCAGTAGTGTAACTTCTTTGAATCCTCGGTCAACGAGCTGAGCTACTTCACGCACCACACTATCGACACTACGACTGCGCTCTCGTCCGCGAGTATACGGTACCACACAAAAGGTGCAGAACTTATCGCACCCGCGCATCACGGAGATCCATGCACTGATTCCTTCCGTCCGCAGCGGCACGATATCATCATAGCTCTCAACGCGGGAGAGCCGTACCGCAATCCCTTTCTGTCCGACCACTGCATCTTCGACGAGATCGGGAAGCTTTCGGTATTCGTCGGGCCCCACTACCATATCGATGATGCTCTCCTCGTCCATAAGTCGGGACTTCAGGCGCTCCGCCATACAGCCGAGCACACCAACGACAACGCCAGGATTTGCGCGCTTGTATCGCTTGATCTGTGAGAGCCGACTGAGCACTCGCTGCTCGGCATGGTCTCGCACGGCACACGTGTTTAACAGAATCAAGCCCGCTCGTGAGATGTCCGGTGTCACTACGTATCCGTGCTTATCCATGATGCTGAGGACAATCTCACTATCAGCCATATTCATCTGACAGCCAAACGTTTCCACGTAAACTTGTCTATTCCGGTTATCCATCCGATGAAGCTCAATTGTGGTACTGCGTACGGATTTTCAATATACATGCATACTGACAAAAAGTCAAGACGACTTAATTAGCCAGAACTGCTCTTCATTTTTTCGAATGAACATTGTAAGATTATCACCAAACCCCTCATTGTCATTTCGTCACCTTTGATTGCATCTCATCATTTTCGCTTGTATATTCTAACGTTCATTTTCCAATCCTCAAAACTTCAACTTGCACCGTCGCAACATTCATGCCTCTGGGAATTATCCAGTCCATTCTCGCCAAAGCCAAGTCTCTGAAGAGAACGATCGTACTTCCTGACGCCAGCGACGAGCGAACGATCCGTGCAGTGAAGATAATCGTGGATCAAGGCCTCGCACATCCCATTCTCATCGGCGACGAACAGGAGATCCGCGCGAAAGCGCAAAGCCTCGGCGTCGAGCTTAATAACATTCGAATCGTCGATCCTGTTCGGTCTGACAGGCTTAGCGATTTTTCTCACATCTTCTACAATCTGAGAAAGTCGAAAGGCATTGAGTTTACTCAAGCACAAGAAGCAATGAAAAATCCGCTCTACTTCGGGGCCATGTTGGTCCGCGAGGGCATGGCAGATGGAAGCGTGGCGGGTTCGCTTTCAACGACTGCCGACGTGCTGCGGGCAGGGATACAGGTCATAGGACTCGCCGAAGGTGTCGGCATCGTCTCGAGCTTTTTCATGATCGTGTTTCCACACCAGGAGTTCACGTTCGCCGATTGTGGAGTTGTTCCTGATCCTGATCCCCAGCAACTTGCTGACATTGCGATTACAACCGCGGAAAACCATCACAAAATAACTGGCGAGGAGCCCCGCGTCGCCTTGCTGTCATATTCGACAAAGGGAAGTGCGAGCCATCCTCGTGTGGAAAAAGTCCAGGAGTCACTAAAGCTCGCAAAGAAGAAGCGGCCCAATCTCATTATTGACGGCGAGTTGCAGCTCGACGCAGCAATCGTCCCTGCGGTGGCGAGATCCAAGGCGCCGGGAAGTCCCGTTGATGGCAATGCCAATGTGCTTATCTTCCCGGACCTTGATGCGGGAAACATCGGCTACAAACTCGCCGAACGAATGGGTAGTGCCAAAGCCTTCGGTCCGATCGTGCAGGGCTTAAAACGGCCTGCCTTTGATCTCTCACGTGGTTGCAGCGTGGATGACATCATCAACGTTGTCGCGATCAACGCTGTGATGGGGACAGGGTAGGACTCGCCGAATCGGCGCTGGGCCGTAATGTGGATCCATTGATCCGCTACGACGCTATCCGACCCATGTACTTATTAACCTTTTTCGCCCTTCTTGGAATTCCTTTCTTACTACTTCTTCTTGTCGGAACACAGAGCGTTGCATCAGATTTGGTGTACTGGCTTGTGCTCTTCGCGTGGGGGGGACTAGGAGCTTCGTTTGGTCCTACACTTGCTCTTTCCCTCTATTGGCATCGAACGACAAAATGGGGCGTTCTTGCCGGCTTGATCGTGGGCAGCGTAACGACGAGTATCTGGAATCAAACACCGTGGTTGAGCGGTATCGTTTATGAACTCCTCGCTGCGTTTTTCCTCTCCCTCCTCACCGCAGTTCTTGTGAGCCGTGCGACGAAAGCTCCCGAGGATGCGCGAGATGACCTCCTCGCTCTATCCTCACGCTATTCGTGGCGACTAAGTCAAACGAAGGCCTCCTCCTAGCAGCACACAAGCTGACAATATAGAAAGGAACTTCTGGTCGACCTGCAATCAAATGCTAGCATCAGGGAAAACACAGTTTCCCAAGGACGACTTTGCGCTTAGCGCCGGTAACACGCGGGAGATTGGCGGGATTTCCGGAAACAGCTTCGTTAGCCAGAACAGCAAAACAGAGCGCTTCCTTGGCATCGGAGGATAATCCAAATTCATCGACTGTTCGTAGGCGAACACCAGCGAAGTACTTCCGAAGTGACGCCATGAGAACTGCATTGTGGACGCCACCTCCACTCACTATCAATTCATCGAACTGTGTCCTCGGCAGCACAAATCGCCGGTAGTTCTCGTGTGCTGCAAGAGCACTGAACTCTGTTACTGTAGCTAGTACATCGAGCGGATCCATCTTCCGGCCGAGGCTCATCACCTGCCGAACATAGTGATCGCCGAATTCCTCTCGACCCGTCGATTTCGGCGGTGTTCTCAGGAGAAAGGGATGGCGGGCCAGGGTCCGCAACAGATCGGAACGAGGAACTCCCCGTCTCGCATACGCTCCACCCCTGTCGTACATTTGGCCAAAGTAAAATCGAGCGAGACCGTCGATCAGCATGTTGCCCGGACCGGTGTCGAAGGCGATGACATCATCAATATTGCCCTTCTTCGGAAGCACCGTGAGGTTCGCGATCCCTCCGATGTTCAACAGTCCACGATTGAACTTCGACGATCGGAACGCAATATAATCGAAATGTGGTACAAGAGGTGCCCCCTCACCGCCTAGCGCCATGTCAGCAACGCGAAAATCACCGACCGTGATGATACCCGTCATGGCCGCCACCACGGCGGGATCCCCGATCTGCAGTGTTGAGCGCACGGTTTTGCCAAACATCTCAGTTCGTTCCGGCAGATGGCAAACCGTCTGTCCGTGAGATCCAATCAGGTCTATCTCGGAGATCTTCTTCCGAGCAGTGCGGACGACCTTCTTGACCGCGTCCGCGTAGAACTGACCGAGCAGGTTATTCAACCGTGTGAGGTCATGGAGGTTGGATGTGTTCGGGTCGGAATTCTTGAGAATGAAACTTTTGAGTTCCGTAGGATAGGAATAACTCCGAAACGCCAACAGCCGAAATCGGCACTTCGTCCCACTACCTTTGATTTCTGCAATTGCGGCGTCAACGCCGTCCAATGAGGTGCCGGACATCAGACCGATCACCAGTTTGACTTGCTTTCTCATTCGTGCGGCCAGTTCCTTCAACGCTCCTCCAGGTCCTTTGATCCACCAAAAAGCATTGAGATTATTCCCTGAAGTTCTATATTGTCACATCCGATGACTTCAAAAAGACAAGAGGAACATCTGCTCGGAGCACACATGTCCATTGCCGGTGGCCTACACACGGCTTTCGAGCGGGGTGTGAAGGTCAGGTGCAGGACCATCCAGATCTTCACGAAGAATGCCAACCGGTGGGCAATTAAGCCGCTGGCGTCGGCAGACATCGAAACCTACAAAATCCGTCAGCAGGAATCAAGAATTTATCCCGTCGTTGCGCATGACTCGTATCTCATCAACCTCTGTGCGACCGACAAACGAATTCTCCGAAAATCCCGGGCTGCTTTCAAGCAAGAACTTGATCGGTGCAAGTTGCTCGACATACCCTATCTTGTGTTTCATCCGGGGGCTCACCTCGGAGCAGGGATCGAAGACGGGATCAAGCAGATTGCCGAGTCCTTGAACCTTGTCCATGACCAGACGAAGGATCATCGCGTCAAAAGCACAATCGAAAGCACAGCGGGGCAGGGCACCAACATCGGCTATCGTTTTGAACAACTCCGTGCAATCATCGAATTGGTCGAAGACAAGAAGCGCATGGCTGTCTGCCTCGATACCTGTCATCTGTTCGCCGCTGGATACATAATCAACACCGACAGAGGATACGAACAAACGTTCCAGGAATTTGACGACATCGTCGGCATCGA
>JAZGDX010000002.1:0-3032 GCA_036478305.1 Bacteroidota bacterium | reverse complement strand
TCTCCCGCTCCGAGGCCAGGAGGCTCCTGGCGAATCTGGAGAAGTTCAGCGAGATCGTGCTCGACTTCCGAGACGTGAAATCGTTGGGACAGGGGTTTGCAGACGAGGTGTTCCGCGTCTTCGCCGGTCGGTATCCTGCGATCGCGATCTCTACCGAGAACACAAACCCTGTGATCGATGCCATGATCCGTCACGTGGCGTCATCTGATTCCGCTCGAAGCCGGTGAAGTGACTGGGTGAGGATGTTGGATTGCAAGACGCGGCCCCAATCCGGCGTTGCACGCCATCCAATTTCTCCGATCGTGCGGCTGTCATCCGCGCTCTAGCGGAAACGCACGTCGAGCTGGTCTTGATCCATCCGTTTCGGGAGGGGAACGGCCGGGTGGCTCGTGTTCTTTCAACCCTGATGGCGCTTCAAGCCGGACTCCCGTTTCTTGATTTCAGTGTGATTGCCGTGGAGAAAAAGAAGGAGTATTTTGCTGCGGTTCAGGCGGGGCTGGACAAAAACTACTCCCCGATGGAGAGACTGTTCGCCGAGATTATCGAGCGAAGCCTTGCGGCTTCTTGACCCGCTTGGCCTCCTGCCTTGCGGCCAATGTACGGGCAATGGATTCGACCGGGGCGCCTGTTTCGATCGCGGTCGAGCTAGAGACGTTGACAATCAGCGCCTTCCGGTATTTCTCCGGAACCTTCAGATACGGATTCGTCTCAATGAGAGGTTTCTTGTTCATCTCTGATCGCCTCGATGTTCACTATACACGATAAGCGGCCTCCGAACTATCACAAATGAGCACCACAACCATAGTCCAAGAGCTGTGGAATTACTGCAACGATCTTCGCGACGAGGGGATCAGTCACGGTAGTCCATAGACAGCCATGTACCGCTAACTTGGCGATGCCTCCAAATCCTACCCCGATACTCCGGTTCACCCACGTGGATAACCTCGACACGATAATCCGGCGAGGTGGGCTTCATGCACCCAATCAAGTGCCAGACGATGGGTTGCCTTACCGATTTTGCCACAGCGCCGAAGTTGAAAGCGCTCGTGTTGATGTGCCTATCCATCTAGGACCAGGTGGGATGATTCACGACTATGTGCCATTCTACTTCGGTTATCTGTCGCCAATGATGCTCAATCTGAAAACCGGCCGCGTGGGAGGTTATAGCGAAGGACAGGAACCGCTGATCTACCTCCTGTCGTCCGCTCAGGCTATTGGAGCGGCTGGCCTCGACTTTGTATTTTCAGACGGCCATGGCCTTGCCACGATCACTGAATGGTTCGATGAGCTCGGTCGGTTGGATGCCGTCGACTGGACCATGGTGAACCAGCGGTATTGGACTGATACCATTGATGACATGGACCGGCAGCGAAGGAAGCAGGCTGAGTTTCTTGTTTATCAGTGTTGTCCGTGGTCTCTGATTCAGGAGATCGTGGTGATTGATTCGACGATGAGGCAACGTGTGGAAACAATCCAGGCGGCCTTCCCTGTGCCTCAGCGGAGGGTAGTCACGGTTAAACGGGAATGGTATTATTGGTAACCTTTCCACTCTATGATTCGCAAAGCTACAGGCAATCTTCTCCAAGCTGACGCTGAAGCACTCGTCAACACTGTCAACTGCGACGGCTTCATGGGCAAGGGCATTGCCTTGCAGTTCAAGCAAGCCTGGCCCGAAAACTTTGAGGCCTATGCCAAGGCCTGCCGAGCTGATGAAGTTCGTCCGGGACAGATGTTCATCTGGGAAACTGGGCGAATGATGAATCCCAGGTACATCGTCAATTTCCCAACCAAACGACATTGGCGAGGCAAAGCCCGCATGGAGGATATTTGCAGTGGACTGCGAGCCCTGGTGTCCGATGCCCGTCGCTTGGGCATCCGTTCTATCGCGGTGCCACCTTTGGGGTGTGGAAACGGCGGACTTGATTGGGAGAACGTGCGCCCCCTCATTGAATCTGCCTTTGCTGACCTGCCGAACGTGGAGGTGCAGTTGTTCAGTCCGCTGGGAGGGCCCGACGCGAAAGCCATGCCGGTCAATACCCGGAGGCCGGCGATGACCATCAGCCGTGCGTTATTCGTTAAGGTCATGCATCAATACGAATCCATGAGTTACCGTCTCACGCTCCTCGAAATCCAAAAACTTGGGTATTTTCTTCAGGAAGCCGGTGAGCCACTGAAGTTACGATTCGAGGCGGGGCTCTACGGTCCGTACGCACCAAACCTTAATAAGGTACTGGAGCGGATCGAAGGACATCTTATCCGTGGTTATGGAGACAGTCAGAAGCCTGATACCGACATTGCGTTGCTTCCCGATGCCGTGAGAGAAGCTAATACTTTCTTGAGCAAGCATCCGCTCCCCATTTCTCGAGTGAACCGCGTGGGTGAACTCATCCAAGGTTTTGAGACACCCTACGGTATGGAACTGCTCTCCTCCGTGCACTGGGTCTGTGTCCACGGTAAGCCCAAGGCAACAACACCAGGCGCGGCTCTAGAGTCGGTTCATAAGTGGAATGAGAGGAAACTCAAGATGTTACGCCCCGAGCATACCCGCATCGCCTATCAGCGCCTCCGCGATCTTGCTTGGATTCCCAAGTAAGTTCTCCCAGCCAAATCGTTCAAAAACTCTGGAACTACTGCAACGTCCTCCGGGATGACGGAATGTCCTATGGGGACTACCCTTCGGTGGGACTCAGGGCAGGCGTCGAGCAGTTGACGTATTTGCTGTTCCTCAAGATGGCCGACGAGCGTACGAAACCACCTTGTAACCAGCCGAGTCCAGTCCCCGAGAAATACAGATGGCCAAGCCTGCTCATCATTGTCGAGCATGTCGAGGGTCAAGCCTTGCAATCACACATCGACCGCGCGGCGGGGAGAGGTCGCAAAGGGGTCCAGTTCGAGGATAGAAACCGAAGCTGGCTACCTCGGGCGAGTAGGGTAGGCGCCAGCGCAGGCTTGACTTAGTTTACTACCTAGTCTAGAATATGACCATGATACGCCTGAACATTCACGAGGCGAAAACGCATCTCTCCCGATAC
>JAZGDX010000199.1:0-5012 GCA_036478305.1 Bacteroidota bacterium | reverse complement strand
CTCCATCTCCTGGAATCAGATTTTGAGCAACGACTGCCTATCGGTCTCGTTCAGCGGACTCTTGCAGCGCTCACATACTTATCGGACAATTCGCTGCCCGAGGATCATTTTAATCGACTAGGCGATGAGGAACGGCTCGACCCCCATTTTGTACAGGCGGGCGACTGCGCTGGGTGCATCGTTAGTGTGCAACGTCGACAGCGTGAGATGTCCGGTGTTTGCCAGTTTGACCGCGATATCCGCTGTCGTCCGATCGCGAATCTCTCCAACCATGACGACGTCGGGGTCATGACGAAGAATCGCGCGGAGTGCTCCCTCGAAATCCAATTTCGGGTTCAGCTTCACCTGTCGTGCACCATCGATGAAGTACTCCACAGGATCCTCTACCGTGATCACATTGATCGATGGATTCATCACTTGGCGGAGAGCAGCGACCAGCGTCGTGCTCTTCCCGCTTCCCGTCGGTCCCGTTACAATCAGGATCCCATACGGTTTTTTGATAGCCTTCGTGAACGATGCCTCCGAGAATGAGTCGAAACCGAGTTCCGGTAAGCTCAGACCGACGAGTGGTTCCTGAAGGATTCGGATGACGATCGACTCAAACTTATTCCTGAGTTCCTTTCCCACGACGGGTATGACCGAGACGCGGAATCGCACCGGTCGGCTGTCGATAATCAATTGCGCGAATCCGTCCTGCGCTGTGTTCCGCTCAAAGCGGTCGACATTCATTGCACGGTCTTTGACCACAGCTGCAACTGCCTCTGCACGGGTCTCGTCATGGCTGTACCATCGCGAAAGCTTTCCGTCGATTCGGAAATGAAACTCGGTATGTTTTTCCCCTCGCGGAATGACATGAATATCGCTCGCTCCGACACGGACTGCGTCAATCAAGATGTTCTGGACGAGCTCAACCAGTCCGCTCCGATCGATCTCCTCCTCAAGAGCTTGTTCATCCAGGCCGACGTCTTCCTCTGACTCGTCCAGGAGAAGTCCGTCTCTCCTCAGCGTATCCTTGTTGGCGTACGTCTCGCGACCGATGTTGACCTGTTGCCAGACCTCTTCCCATTGACTGAACGGGACGTAACAAATCTCGAATTTCCGGTAAGGAAAACCCCTCGCGATGAAGTGGACTTCCTGTTTTGTCGGGTCGGGCGTGATAACGAGCAGTTTGTCCGGACGCTCAGGCTCGATCATGTACGGAAGAACGTGGCTCTCGACTGCCAGTTCTCGAATCGAGACCGGCAGACCGTTAAGCTCTTTCCGCATGAATGCTACTACGTTGTCGTCGACCGTCTCCTTGGAGAGATCGATGGTTCGAAACGCATAGTAATCGGCTATTTCTCTGTACACCTTGTCACGGTCCACTTTGAAATCCTGGACGAGAACTTCCGTCAGTTTCCGACGGTTCCTGTGGTCCTCCTTGCTGAGCACGTCGAGGGCGCTGAGAAGCATATCAGCGCTAATGATCCCTTTGTCGAGAAGGATATCGCCGAGGCCCTTTTTCATACCCTGCGTCTGCATTATTTCGCGCAACTCCTTGGAATTGGATATCTCTCCATCCACACTCGGAACTGACTCATGGATTGAAAGTCTCGATCTTGATCGTTGCAGTTTCCGAAGACAGAAATGTCAGAAACATCATCGAAAACATGATAATGACCGTAATGGCCACCTCGATGACAGTCACAAGATTCTTCATCGAGTAGTGGTTTTCCATCTCGTAGAAATCGGCCAACTGCATAGCCGTTGCCTTCACGTTGCCGGTCTCACCTGCGGTCCTGAAACGAGAGATAACCATGTCAGGAAAAAACTTCGTCCACTCGAGGGCTAGCGCCAGCTCGGTGCCGTACTTCAGCATTGACGGGAGTGCAACTGTCTTGATTTGCTTCTCGAGGTACCGATTACGACTTGACTCGGCAGCGCGATTGATCACTTCGACGTTTTCTCCAGATGAGCTGTACAGGATGCCGAGGACGCGGCAGAACATCTCCACGCTCGTGTTCCGCAGGATTCCTCCGATGTACGGTATGCGGACAACGTACCGGTGGAACGCGAGTCGACCCTTCTGTGTCATGAGGTAAGTGTAGCAACCCACCATCGCAAGGATCGTGGAAACGGTGATGAGCGTGAAGTTTTCCTGGATGAAACTACTGAGATCCAATGTGATCGCGGTGAGCGGCGGAGATTCGGCGTTCGGGCCCATGACCTGCTGCATTTCCGGGAGCAGGTATAAGACGTAGAATGCGATCGCACCGAACAGTGTTACGAAGGTGACGGCAGGAAGGATCATCGAGCTGGCCATCCCCTTCTTGAATTCCGCTTGACGCTCCACGAAACGCGCCACGCTGTGAAAGATGGATTTTATGTCTCCACTCTTCGACCCAATCCCCAGCATCAGGGCTGTGTCGGGGCCGAGGACCTTTCCCTGTCTCTTAAATGCCTCGCACGAATCGAGACCGTTCTTCAAATCTTTGATGATGTCCCGAATCGCCCCTCGGAGGTACTTGTCCTTCACGTTGGTGGCCATGAGGCGAAGGACTTCATTGTACGGGAGGTTTTGTTCCAGCAGCTTGGTGCTCACGCCGATGAACGTCACGAGTTCACCGGTCGACGCTCGCATTCGAAAGTCGAGATACCTTCGAACTTTGCGGACCTCGAACCCGAGGCGTTTGAGTGCGGCGACAACTTCCTGGCGAGTGTAAGCATTCTGGAGTCCCTCGATAACCTTGGTTCCACGGCGGACTTTGTACGAGAAGGTTTTCTTGCTACGAACAGAGACGAGAGCCCACTGCTGTGCCTTCGCGACGGTCTTTGCCTTCCGTCTCGCAGCGAAAAAGGAAGCGGCTACGATGTAGCCCTGCACGGGCCTACCAGTCTTGTCTTTCGCCTGGACCCGGTATTCTGTTCCCCACTGTTGAGGCATCAGTTCACCAGTTGCGGACGCGCTACTTTTGAGCGAAGTTGTGGTGGGTCAACCAAATGTGAAAATTGCGACATCAAGGATAGGTATAACCTTTCGAGTATTTACCATTTCTCTGTATAAGGCGCTGTGTTCTGTGTCACAAAAGTTCTGAAAAATGTTCGATTCTCGCGAAAAATCACAGCAATTTTTGATAAGTCGCCAATTACTTTACCCGCGACGGATACCAACGGGATCCCCATGAAATCAGGGTTTCTTGGAGGTCGCACCGTTGTAACTCTTCAATTTGCGCCACAATGTCGTCGTGGTAATCCCAAGAACTTTGGAAGTTTTCTGTCGGTTACCTCCGCACCGGCTCAACACCATCAGAATGTACTCCCTCTCCAAGTCATCGAGAGACATGGCCTTCGCTGGAGCAGAGGTAAGAACTTGATCAGTGGTCCCCCGAAACTCCAACGGAAGATCGTCAATCCCGAGCAGCCCGTCCTGGTCCACGATCAACGCTCGCTCCAACACGTTCTGGAGCTCTCGGACATTCCCCGGCCATGAATAGTCCTGGAGCAGCTCCAGGGAGCGATTGGAGATTCTTACGTTCGTCTTATCCAGCTTGGAAGAAAACAAGGAAAGGAAGTGATTCGTCAGCAACGGAATGTCTGCCGTTCGTTCGCGGAGTGCTGGCAACCGAATCTCAACAACGTTGAGTCGATAGAACAGGTCCTCTCGGAAACTCTTTTCCCGAATCGCAGCCCGAAGGTCGCTGTTCGTCGATGCGATGATGCGCACATCGACCTTCCGGATGGTGTTCTCGCCAACCCTACGGATCTCTCCCTCTTGGAGAAATCGCAGGAATTTTGTCTGCGATGTCGGTGATAGCTCACCGATTTCATCGAGGAAGAGCGTTCCTGCCTGAGCGTCCTCGAGCAGCCCCGGCTTGTCGTGTGAAGCACCCGTAAAGGCACCCTTCACATAGCCGAACAATTCACTCTCTTGGAGATGCTCGGGCAAGGTTGCGCAGTTTACGATGATCATCGGTCGATCGCGCCGGTTGCTGTTTAGATGAATGGTCTTGGCCACCAGTTCTTTTCCGGTGCCACTTTCTCCGGTGATGAGAACGGTACTTTCCGTCTTGGATACCTGAGCGATGAGTTGAAGGACATCGATCATCGCCGGGGCGGTACCGAGAATCTCCGCGGCATGCAGTTGGTCCCTCAGTTGATCCTCAAGAGCGCGCACCCTGTCTGCGAGACGCCTCTTCTCGAGGGCGCGCTGAACGACCATCATGAACGTATCGAATTGGAACGGCTTGACAATGTAGTCGTACGCTCCACCGCGAATCGCTCTGATCGCTGTTTCGATGCTGCCATATGCCGTCATCATGATGACTTCCGGAACCAGCGCACAACGCTTTGCTGTCTCAAGTACACGAAATCCTTCTCCATCCTCCAGACGAATGTCCACAATCACGACATGATAGACATTGCTTTCGAGGAGCGCGAGAGCTCGGGCCATGCTTTCTGCTTGGTCAGCCGTGTGCCCCCTCTTGCCGAGTTCGCGCTTGATGCTCAGCAGGGTCGATCGTTCGTCGTCGACGACAAGAATGTCCTTTACCATCGGTGCACTTGAATCGGTTCTAGAAATGGTGCGATCCATCGCTGTGAGTCCGGTTTGACCTTCAGTTTCCAGACGTAGGTCCCCACCCATCCGGTGAGAGACAGGGATTTAAAATTTAAATATCCCAAGATTCAATGTCAAGCTTTATTTTTGAAATGGTTGACAAAATGGCGGTTCTCAAAAACCCAGTAAAACGGGCAAATTTGGAGTCTGTCAATTTGTCGCACCCCCCCCTCTTTATCACGACACCTGGCGAGAACAACAAATTTTCTGCGAAAACGTTGCCCCCAGGTGCGTTTAGGCTCTTCGAAAGCCTAAACACGTAACCGAAGCGCTATTCGGGCCAGCTTTTTTGTTTCGTAGTCCGATTTATCTGACGTTTGAGATCGGCTTGAAACTGCACCCCGAGTCAGGCGTATGTTGATAGTAATCCTGGCGAGGCCAGATTGTTCCAGGATTCCGTTGCTTGCAGTAATTACGA
>JAZGDX010000198.1:0-3024 GCA_036478305.1 Bacteroidota bacterium | reverse complement strand
ACGGATCTGTCAGTCTCGGTGAGCCAACCGCGAAGCTGCACAATGTTGCCTCTCAGGCTTCGGGGCATTGAACCTGTCAGGAAATCGGCTAGATTGGAGAAAAGCGGATGCTATTTTTAATCGCATTCGAGTGGCCATAGCTATAACCTGCAGGAACACTAGCGATCTGCATGAGGTCGCTGAGTACCGACGAGGTGTTGGGAAGGACGGAAGTTACTGCATCATATCTTACTTCTATAGGGAGCAGTCCAATGAAGAGGGTAATTCTACTGCTTATCGGATTCGCTTTGGTCGGATGTCAAGGTTATGATAAGAGCGGCGTGGAGGGGGACATCGGTGTCCGGAATCGTCTCGAGAAGTACTCGACGGTGAAGTTGACTTCCGACCTGAGTGCGCTCACTGAGAACGAGCGCCAGATGATCCCGCCGTTAATCGAGGCTGCTGGGGCCATGGACGAGATTTTCTGGATGCAGGCGTACGGAGACAAGGAAGCGCTTCTGGCCTCCGTTGACGATCCGGATGTCCGGCGGTTCGTGGAAATTAATTACGGTCCTTGGGACCGCCTAGCAGGAAATGAGCCTTTTATCGAAGGTGTTGGGTCCAAGCCACTGGGAGCCAACTTCTACCCTCCTGACATGAGCAAGGGAGAGTTCGATGCCTCAATAGCAAAATTCCCAGAACGTTCAGAGACCTTGAAGAGCCTCTACACTTTAGTACGTCGGAACGAGGAAGGTGGGTTGGAGGCGGTTCCCTATCATGAGGCCTTCGCGAGCCATGTTCAGGTGGCTGCGGAGAATTTGCGGAAGGCGGCAACTCTGGCTGAGGATCCCGGCCTACAGCGCTATCTCGAAATGCGGGCCGATGCCCTTCTGAACGATGACTACCAGCCGAGCGACATGGCTTGGATGGATATGAAGGACAACACGATTGACGTCGTCATCGGACCAATCGAGACTTACGAGGATCAACTGTTCGGGTACAAGGCGGCCTACGAGGCCTACGTTCTGGTGAAGGACATGGAGTGGAGTCGGCGTCTGGCTCGGTACGCTGACCTGCTTCCCGAGCTTCAGAGGGGTCTACCGGTGCCGGAGAAATACAAGCGGGAGGAGCCGGGGACTGAATCGGATCTGAATGTCTACGAGGTCATTTACTACGCAGGAGACTGCAATGCAGGGGCCAAGACCATTGCTATAAACCTGCCGAACGATGAGGAGGTCCAACTCAAGAAAGGAACTCGACGCCTGCAATTGAAGAACTCCATGCGGGCGAAGTTTGAGAGAATCCTCGTCCCCATCGCTGAACTGCTCATCGTTGAAGATCAGCGGCGTCACATTACGTTCGATGCCTTTTTTAGCAACACAATGTTTCACGAAGTGGCGCACGGCCTTGGTATCAAGAACACCGTGAGCGGCGAAGGGACTGTGAGGGAAGCGCTCAAAGAACAAGCGTCGACTGTGGAGGAAGGGAAGGCCGACGTTCTTGGATTGTACATGGTCACCAAGCTGCATGAGCAGGGTGAGCTTGGCGACGTGAACTTGATGGACAACTACGCGACATTCATCGCTGGAATTTTCCGGTCAATACGGTTCGGTGCTTCGAGTGCGCATGGCCGAGCAAACCTTGTTCGATTCAATTTCTTCAACAAAATTGACGCCTTCTCACGCGATGACGAGACTGGCGCCTATCGTGTCGACTTTGAGAAGATGCAGGAAGCGATGGACTCGCTCGCCGAAACGCTGCTACGCTACCAAGGAGACGGCGATTACGAGGGAGTAAAAGCCTTTGCGGAAGAAATGGGTCAGATGGACCCGGTCCTCGAGAATGACCTGGCTCGACTGGGATCGGCGGGCATCCCTGTTGATATCGTCTTCGACCAAGGTATGGACGTGCTGGCCGAGTCACCGTAGCAATGGCGCATGACGTTGAGCGGCGGGGTGGGAGAATAGGAATACACACAAGCAGTATTCGGTCGTTAGTTGTTTTTTTAACCTGGATTCGTTAGTTTATACCCGTTCCACACAGGCTGAGAACCTACTCAACTCTGTCTCCATCAACTTCAATTTAGGCGATCACCCACTCTGGAGATCAGGGCATCACCAGTCGTGTCACCTCGGAAGGGAATCCTTGTTTGGTGGCTTTGTTCAGATTTGTCACGCGAAGTCAATCGATGCATAGCATCCAATGATTGGACCTTCGAGTAGCTGAACGAATGCTAAATTCAAGGACGAGAGCCAGCGAGAGATGTTAGCAATTCCAAGAAAAATACTTGCTACCAAGAAAGACAAGATACTGGGTGTTACCCGAATATTGCTGGGAGCCCAATTTCTTACCACTGCAATTATGAAATATTTTGAACCGTTTAGTGCCAATTGGGATGCTCAGCTAACGCAAGCGAATATTCCTTTCTATACATTGAGTTTGTGGCTTGGTCCTATTGTGGAAATGGTTGTTGGCCTGCTGCTTGTCTCGGGATTCCTATCCCGCATCGGGGGCTTGATAGGTGTAGCGTTCATGATAGTCGCAACCTATGCCCACCTTGTGGTTGACCCGGAGTTTCTTCCTTTCGGAAACGTAACCAGCTTTCATGTTTTGGTGCCATTGATGGTATTAGCGGGGAGCGCGTATGTTCTGTGGCGTGGCGGAGGTGCCTGGAGCGCAGATCTAAGATCTTCAAGCAAGAATGAGAAGTAAAAAACGGATTGTCTAGTCAATTCAAACTGGCACCTACTAATTCAATATGGGACTGACACACAAAACATTCAAAGAATGGAGGACATAGATATGATGTCTCTAACCCAAGCTGTCGTGACAGCCATTGCAGGAGTCACATTGACTCTGTCCTGCACAACGATTGCCGCAGCACAACTTCCAAACCCAGGGATGGAAATCGATGAACATACTGCACTTGTCTGCACCGATCCGCAAAACGACTTTTTGAGCCCTGAAGGCGTGACCTGGGGGATGGTCGGAAAAAATGTAACCGAAAATAATACGGTCGAAAACATTGAAACACTGTTCAAAGTC
>JAZGDX010000197.1:0-3865 GCA_036478305.1 Bacteroidota bacterium | reverse complement strand
TCCGGTGGTCGGCTGCAAACGGTACATAGCGTGGGAGAACATACCGGTGATGACAATCTGCCCATCATGATCCACCATAAGGTCATGCGGCAAATCGAATGGTACTGGAAAATCGTACTCAGTGTACATTACCCGCTGCGCCGAACCCGACACAGGAGGAGGTTTTGAAAAAGTTCGGTGAGCACTCTCGAGTTCGCTCAAGTGTCTGACGAGCCAGTCGGCTATGCCTTCAGCGTCCTGGCCGAATGCAATGATCGGAAACTTCGATGAAGGGCCGAACCACTCGAGCATCCTTCCGGTAGACTCCTTCCATGAATCGCGTGACCTTGGATGATCTTCAAGGAACACGAACGACTTGTCGAACTGGTGGCATCCCGTGCAGTCCAGGATGAACTTCCTCTTTCTCTCGCCCTGGGGAAGGACGTTCAGGAACACGGAACTCGGTATCTGATCGGATTTATCCGTATTTGCGGCGAGCGAGAAATCATGCTTTCTCACCCGATTGTAGATTTCCACGCTGTCGTACCTGGACCTATCAAAGCCGATCTGAGCGGCCTCGATTCGATACGTGCCCGGGGGCAGTCCAGGCATTTCGTACCAACCCTCGGAATCGGTCACGACGGTCGCTGCCATACCAGTAGACAGGTTTTTGGCGGTGACAAAGACTCCGAAAATCGGGTTCCCCTCCGGGTCCGAAACGGTGCCGGAAACCTGTTGAATGTTCGCCAGACGCGTAGCCAGCAATACAAGTATAGCCACCATTGAAAAAACACGTACCCGATGCTTTGATGGCACACTTTGTCTCCTGATCATGTCGCAAGAGATAATCGCGACGGTCCTAAGTTGCCTCCGTCTCTATTTCATCACCAAGAGTCTCCTGGTTTCTACATACTCTCCTGTTTTCAACCGATAGAAATATACGCCACTGGAAAAGCCGACGGCGTCCCACATCACCTCGTACCTCCCAGCCACCTTCTCCTCATCAACCAGCGTTGCCAGCTCCTGCCCGAGGAGGTCATAGATTTTCAAGACGACGTGCGAGCGCGATGGGATTCCGTAGCGGATGGTGGTCGAAGGGTTAAAGGGATTAGGATAATTTTGTTCGAGATAGAAACGTTTCGGTATTGGTTCTTGATCATCGATACCCGTAATCGTGCTCGTGAATTTAAATACACCGCTCCCAACAGTCCCAACGTAGAAAATGCTCTCGTCATAGGGATCTCGAACGATGGTCGAAATCCCTCGCACTGAGTCATCCTGAAAGATCTCCCAGCAATCACCGCCGTGCTGCGATTCAAGCATGACAAAAGAATTGTCTTCCAAAAGAGCTCCCCCGACAAGAACATGATTATCCTGGTCTCGACCTACCTCAAGCGCTAACCACCATGCTCTCGGCAGGAGAATATCGCACAGAGTCGGGTCAAACCACGTCTTTGAACTGTCGTCCGATCGCAGGATGTACTCACGAAGACCTATGTACACCACACCGGAATTTGTCTCAGCCAGCGAATAAACCTCGTTGTCGCCACCTGCAAATGGTGAGGACGTTTCCCATGAATCTCCAGCGTCGGTCGAACGAGCCACGAAGGGTGAAAATGCCACCGTTGTCCCTCCCGCCCACAATGCGAAGCTGGGGCCGATGCCCAGCAGGCGACCGCCTCCCTCATAGACTTTTTCCCAACCAGCCGCACTGCTGCGATAAAGCCTGCCTGACCCGGAGATGAACGTCTCGCCGCAAATCGCGAGACTGGGAAAACCGTCGATGGACACTACTTCACTCAGTTCGGAAAACGCAATCCCGGTGTCGGAGGGTGTCCACGTTACACCAAAGTCTGAGGAGCAGTACACGCGCGTCGTATCTCCTTGCCCTATCGTCGGCGTGACACCGACGGTGACCACCAACGGCGGGCCCAACGGTCCGACAAAGTGCGGGTAGACTGCGTTGACCTTCTCACCAACGCGCCCAATGGACCGCCATACTGAATCAGGTGAGAGGATGTAACGCATGTAGACGCCCTCAGTATCTGCAGCCGCGAAAATCCATGAGCCTTCAATGCGAAGATCGTTGATTCTTTTACCTTCGAGACCGAAGGGTTGTACCGGGGATAGGTATTGGGCAAGTGAAACCCACAGCGGGACGACAAGCGAGAATATGACTCGGAGGACCATTTGTCTTCCCCGAGCTGGTGTGCGATAACTTGATCGAGCGGCCACGGTGTTACTCAAAGTCTACCTTGTTTTTCGTCAAAGTCAATTGACCGTTTTATCTGGAAGATTTCTCAAGGCTTACACGAGTGAAACGCACATCGAAAGAGATGTTGCGGGAGGCCCGCCTTCCCTGTTCTACGCACTGCGCGTTTCACTCTGGCTGGTCCTTTTCCTTCACAACGTTCGGAGGCTCGAGCTGCGAGAGTCGGGCCAGATTCTTCAGGATGCGCCTTCCGAGGATTCCAAACACGGTGACCACCGCGAGCAATCCAAGTAAGTCGATCGCACCGAAGGGGATGTCCTTGATGCGTATGACAGGCACTACGTCGAGAGCGAGTGCTACTCCCACGAGGATCAAGATCACCCGGAGCTCCGTTGGACCCATCCGTCCGTAACCGAACTGGAACACACCAAGCACATGCGTTTCCAGGTACACGTTAATCGACAAAAAGTAGAAGCCGATAAGGCACGCCAGCGCGACGGACAGGAGCATGTACGGGGAGAGCCCCAGGCCAATGCAAACCGCTGCGACCGAGAACATGTCTGTGAGATGGTCGAGGTAGAACCCGTAGCGGGGCCGCTCAATGTGCCGCACTCGAGCGAGTGTTCCGTCCAGGCTGTCGCCCAGCCAGTTCACGATCCAGAGCACGTTTGCAAGCCACAGATACGATACACTCGTACCAGATAATGCGTAGGAAACACCTATGGCGAACCCGGATAGGACACCGACGGCCGTAAGGTGATCAGGAAGGATCCAACGCGGAAGGGCAGCGGCGATGCGAGGAAGAACGTAGGCTTCGAATCGACGGAGCAGGTGGCGGGGCTCGCGTCTCGCTTCGACTACCGGCGAGGGTTTTGGTTTCGAGTTCTCCAAGAACACCTCCTACAGCAGATCAGGTCTTCCGGGGCCTCTGGCAGCTGGAATACGTACAGACAAATTACGAAGGAATTTTCACAGCGTCAAGACAGAATCCCTCTGCAGACGCGTACTTTCACTCCATCTGAATTGTCGATCGATCGGTAATTGTCCGACATTGGGCACATCTTACATTAGCGGGACAAGATTTTTCGTCTCTTCAAAATCCCCACTGTCCGACATTGGGTTGGCGGGCCCGCGAACGGTACAAACAGGTAGGATTCCCATAAATTACATCCCACCAGCCCGCTCGGACCCCCCCTCCGGCTCCTAGTTCTTGTCGTCTGTGAATTTCTTATACCAATGCGTGCCGTCGCAGAACGGTTTGTTTTTGGATCCGCCGCATCGACACAGTGTAAAGTGTTCCGTTGAAGCGCCTTTCCCGCGGGTCGTGTCGAGAAGGTCCGGTCCACCGGTAACCACGTACGGTCCGTTCGGGGAAACAAAGATCGCCGGCTCGCCTTCCCGGTCGCGGTACTCAACGCCATCGACGGAGTAGCTCAGCGCTCCCGACGGGCACCTCCGGACCGTCGCGATTATCTCGTCACGACTCGCCCCCTTCGGGTCGATCCACGGCTCTTGTTTCAAGCGGAATACCGAACTGAGTCCATCAGTGCAACGCCCTGCATGTGCACAGACGCCCCGGTTGTCGTGTATGGAGATATGCTCACCTGCGTAGTTCTCCCGCTTGTCCTCAACCCGTCCCTCCAGTTTGGCCGAAGAGAAACCAATCTTTGCGTG
>JAZGDX010000196.1:0-4624 GCA_036478305.1 Bacteroidota bacterium | reverse complement strand
GAGTCGTAGACCATTGAGCTACTGTGGAATAACGACTAAAAACGACAAACTACTAAGACTCTATGACGAGCTGCCCTTCGACTCGAACCTGATCCCCTCAGGTTAACAGTCCATCCCGTCGGTTCGTAGAATAGACCCGTGGGTCGATGACTCCCGAAGGGTCGGATCGTCGAAGAGTCGTAGACCATTGAGCTACTGTGGAAGAGAATCGTGGAACTGTAAGATCTTCCTCAACAGTAAAAATGACTTGTCGACTTGACAAGCGCGACACAAGTGGATCGGGCGCTCTTCGAAGCTTCGAGCAAATCAGCCACCAAATATAAAGGCTGCCACGCCGAAAGTCAAGGAATTGATGAAATCACTCTGGCAGGATAATTGTTGTTACTATCACGGGAAAAAATTGAACCTTGACTCTCGGACACCCATTGAGTATATTGGTCTCGCGGTGAGAGCACGTGAAGCATACCGGAAGGATATTAGGTTAGCCTCTTCGTGCGCGGGTTCGAGACGAACGGATATCTCCTAGGAGATTACGTACAGGCATGGAAGGAAACTTCTCCAATCGCGTTCAAGATGTGATCCGGCTCAGCCGGGAGGAAGCGCTAAGGTTGGGTCACGATTACATCGGGACCGAACACTTGCTCCTTGGCATTATCCGTGAGGGCGAAGGAATCGCCGTCAAGATCCTCCGGAACCTCGGCGTCGACCTGTACAAGCTCAAGAAATCCATCGAGGATACCGTCCGGACCTCCGGCGGCACGCTCACCATAGGAAACATCCCTTTGACGAAGCAAGCCGAGAAGGTACTGAAAATCACGTACCTGGAGGCGAAACTCTACAAGTCCGACGTCATCGGGACAGAGCACCTCCTCCTGTCGTTGCTGCGTGATGATGACAATATCGCCGCACAGATTCTGCACCAGTTCAACGTCCACTACGACGTCGTTCGCAACGAGCTAGATAATATCATTAGCGGTAAGCCTTCGACCCCACCCGTCACGCCGCAATTTGAACGCAAGCAAGATAAATCAAAAACCCCTGTGCTTGATAACTTCGGGCGTGACCTGACGAGGCTAGCCGCTGAAGACAAGCTCGACCCGATCGTCGGGCGTGAAAAGGAAATCGAGCGCCTCTCGCAGATTCTCAGCCGGCGGAAGAAGAATAATCCAGTGCTCATCGGCGAACCGGGAGTGGGGAAAACAGCAATCGCGGAAGGACTCGCGCTCCGCATTATCCAGAAAAAAATCTCCCGTGTACTGCACGATAAGCGGGTTGTTACACTCGATCTCGCAGCACTTGTTGCCGGGACGAAATACCGCGGCCAGTTCGAAGAGCGCATGAAAGCGGTCATGAACGAGCTCGAGAAGGCAAAGGACGTCATTCTCTTCATCGATGAGCTCCACACGATCGTCGGTGCAGGCGGCGCATCGGGATCCCTCGACGCATCGAACATGTTCAAGCCTGCACTATCTCGTGGCGACTTCCAGTGCATCGGTGCCACAACACTCGATGAATACAGACAATTCATCGAAAAGGATGGAGCCCTTGACCGCCGATTCCAGAAAATCATGATCGACGCGACAACTGTTGATGAGACCATCACGATTCTCAACAATATCAAATACAAGTACGAGGAGCACCACGGCGTCCGATACTCCGACGAGGCTATCGAGGCCGCCGTACGGTTGAGCGACCGCTACATCACCGACCGATATCTGCCGGACAAAGCCATCGATGCGATGGACGAGGCAGGATCGCGTGTCCATCTGGCAAACATTCACGTGCCGAAGGAGATCTTGGATCTCGAGGGTGAAATTGAGAAAATCAAGCAGTCGAAAAACAAAGTGGTCAAGAGCCAGAACTTCGAGGAGGCAGCGCGTCTCCGCGACCTCGAAAAGAAATTTCTCAGCGACCTCGAGGTCGCCAAACGTGAATGGGAGCTGAAGGCGCAGGATACCGTGCACGAAACGACTGAGTCTCACATAGCCGAGGTCGTCTCGATGATGACCGGGATCCCGGTCCAGAAGATCGCCCAAGCCGAATCGGAAAAGTTGCTCAAGATGTCGGATGCGCTGAAGGCTGAAGTGGTTGGCCAGGACGAGCCAATCCAGAAACTCTCAAAAGCCATCCGCAGGACACGGGCGGGATTAAAGGACCCGAAGCGCCCGATCGGATCCTTTATCTTCCTCGGCCCTACTGGTGTCGGGAAAACGGAGATGGCAAGAGCACTTGCCCGGTACCTCTTCGAGTCTGAAGAAGCACTCATTCGCATCGACATGAGCGAATACATGGAGAAGTTCAGCATATCACGGTTGGTCGGAGCGCCCCCAGGATACGTTGGGTACGAGGAAGGCGGACAGCTTACGGAAAAAGTCCGCCGCAAGCCGTACTCCGTCGTACTGCTCGATGAGATCGAAAAAGCCCATCCAGACGTGTTCAACATCCTGCTCCAGGTCCTCGACGATGGCATTCTCACGGACAGTCTCGGACGGCGCGTTGATTTCAAGAACACGATACTCATCATGACCTCGAACATCGGCACCAAGGACTTAAAGAACTTCGGTCAGTTCGGCTTTGGTGCTGCCAGCTCAAAAAGTCAGTACGAGAACATCAAGAACACGATCGAGGATGCTGTCAAGCGCATCTTCAACCCGGAGTTCCTGAATCGCATCGATGACACGATAATCTTCCACAACCTCGAGCGCGAGCACATCCTGGAGATTATCGATATCCAGATGAAGGAACTGGTCAAGCGGATGACCTCGATGAACATCTCGCTCGAACTAACGAAGAGCGCGAAAGAATTCCTCGGTGAGAAGGGGTTTGATCCAATGCTCGGCGCACGACCGCTCAAGAGGGCTATTCAGAGGTTTGTGGAAGATCCGCTCGCTGAGGAAATTCTCCGCGGAAAGTTCGGCGACGGAAGCAGGGTCAAGATTGCGTTCAACAAGAAGGCAAATGAACTGAAGTTCGTCGATGGGACGAAAAAAGGCGGGGAGGTCCAACAAGCGCCAGAAGAGGAAGAAGCAGAATTGTAGACGCCACTGGATATTCGCCGGTAAGGCAAAGCCTCGTCCCGAGTTTTTCGGCACGGGGCTTTCGTTTTTTGATGAGGATATTCCCGGAAGGCGCCGAGACACGTCAGTGGTCATTTCAGGGCAGCTGGATATAAAAAAAGCCCCGGCATGCGAGTCGAGCAGCCGGGGCTTGTGTATCCCACAGAGAGTAACTATTCTAGTTCCGCGAGCGCACGCTGGAGCTCGTTCCGGATATCGAGCATTTCTTGATCACCAGAGTACTTTGCATAGACCACGTCGGAAAGGTTTACCAACGACTTCATCACAGCCTCGATGAGTTTCGCATCCCGTAACACTTCACGCACGACAACCTGAAACTCCTCAATTTGACTGCCTACAATGCCTTTCTGCATTTTCCGCTCGTAGACCTGGGCGCGCAATTTCAACGCCGCGAGACTGTTGTTGATGTAGTGTGAAAGTGTACGGACGGTATCCTGGAACATCTTCATGACCGCTTCCTGCTTCTCCCGCTCGCGGAGCTCACGTTCCATCCGCTCATTTTCCCGCTTGAGGATTGTCCATTCTCGCGCGTTGTAGACCATGACCGGGAGATGGTCCAGCTCAAACCGCTCCTTCCGAATATAATCGTAGGCTCCGAGCTTCATCGCCTCCACGGCCACGATCTCAGAACCTGCAGCCGTGAGCATAATGACCGGAAGCTGCAATTGATTTTCTTTTATCCACCGCAAAACGTCCAATCCAGAGATTCCCGGAAGCCGGTAATCGAGGAACACAACATCGTATTGGTTCAGCTTGAGCTTTTCGATCGCCTCTTCACCTGTTTCTGCGAGGTCGACGTCGTGTCCGTGTTCCTCCCGCAGAGTCATGGAGACGATGCTGGAAAAAGAAATTTCATCCTCAACAAACAGGATGTGCGCCTGTTGATTGATCATGGAAACTCTCGAAATCTCTATGTTTAATTTTTAGTGAGTCAATCGAACCAAGGTGGTCCGATGATGGAAGACAGGTTGGTCAATTTCAAACAGGAATGGCAAAAATATTAACAAACGCAAGGACAATGTCAAGGGGACGATTACTCGATGTGATCTAGAATACACGCAAGAATTACTCTTTAAACCAAAAAAAATACGAACCTTTCTATGCCCATCCCCTCGGCAGGATTTTTCACAGACTGAGGTGATGGCACTCGCACGTGAAAAGTTTTCGCCGTTTCAAAAACAACAAGCCCCTTCCGAGGAACTCGGGAGGGGCTTCACAATAAAATCTGGCAACGACCTACTCTCCCAGCCCGTTACCAGGCTAGTACCATCGGCCCTGAGGGGCTTAACTGCTCTGTTCGGAATGGGAAGAGGTGTAACACCCCCGGCATAGTCACCAGAAACTCAACGAGACGAAAATCGGGAAGAGTCAGGATCGCGAGGACACTGTCATCGTGGTGTTGATGCTTTCATCTGACCTACCTCAGCTCCTCACTGCGGAGTCAGGCAAGACTATCTGTGATCAATAACAAAAATTGGTTAAGTCTCACGACCTATTAGTACCACTCGGCTGAATGCATTGCTGCACGTACACCTGTGGCCTATCAA
>JAZGDX010000195.1:0-3559 GCA_036478305.1 Bacteroidota bacterium | reverse complement strand
TGTGCCACATGCGGTGGACCGTACTGGGAACATGGATACCACGTTCTGAAAGGTGTCGATCGTGTAATTCCTGTTGATGTGTACGTTCCGGGGTGCCCTCCACGCCCTGAGGCCTTGCTCGAGGGACTTATGAAGCTTCAAGAAAAAGTGAGGCATGAGAGCCTGGTGAAGAAAGCAGTTGCTTGATTATCCATGACGCCTCAGGAAATACATGATCAGCTGAAACTGAAGTTCGGTGACGCGATTCTGGAATTCAAGCCGGATGCGGTCGTCGACCCGTACATACAAATCGCTCCAGATCGACCAAAGGACGTTGGCCTGTATCTGCGGGATGATCCAGCCCTCGAATTTGACTTTCTGATGTGTTTGAGCAGCGTCGATTATAACGATGGCAACCTCGGCGTAGTATACCATCTGAATTCTCTCAAACACGAGCACAAGATCACGCTGAAAGTGAGGGTCTCCAAAGATGCGCCGGAGGTCCAATCGGTCGAGCTGGTCTGGAAATCTGCCAACTGGCACGAGCGTGAAGCGTACGATATGATGGGAATTCGATTTACGGCACACGGTGATTTGCGGAGGATCCTCTGCCCCGACGACTGGGAAGGACACCCCCTCCGGAAAGATTACCAGGTTCAAGAATTCTACCATGGCATCAAAGTCCCTTACTAAAGGATCTAAATGCTCAAACCCTTCGATCATACATCAGAATGCCGGAAACTAAGGAGACGCTCGAGACAAGGCCGCCTGTAACATCCACCGGCAAGACCCTCCGAACTGAGGAAATGGTCCTCAACATGGGTCCGCAGCATCCGTCGACGCACGGCGTGTTGCGGCTTGAGCTTGTCGTCGACGGCGAGATCATCGTCGACGTTACCCCCCACATTGGCTATCTCCACCGCTGCTTTGAAAAGCACTCTGAGGCGATGACCAATTACCAGCAGGTCATCCCTTACGCCGACCGGATGGATTATCTCGCCTCGATGTCAATGGATCTAGGTTACGCCGTGGCTGTGGAAAAGCTTCTCGGCATCAAGGTACCCGAACGCGTAGAGTACATTCGGGTCATCATGGTCGAGTTTCAACGCATTGCTAGCCATTTGATCGCGCTTGGTACGTACGGTCTGGACGTCGGTGCCTTTACGCCGTTCTTATTCTGTTTTCGCGATCGAGAGAGAATCCTCGATTTGTTTGAGATGACGTGCGGCGCACGATTGCTGTACAACTATATCTGGGTAGGCGGACTCTCGCACGACTTGCCTTTGACGTTCATCGATAAGGCGAAGGAGTTCTGTGAGTACTTCAAGCCGAAGATCAAAGAGCTCAATGACTTGCTGTCGTACAACGAGATCTTCATAAAACGCACAGCCCATATCGGCGTCTTGCCGGCTGAGGTTGCCATCAACTACGGGTGTTCTGGCCCAATGCTCCGAGGGTCGGGCGTGAACCGGGATCTCCGTCGGAACGATCCGTACTCGATCTATCCTGACTTCGAGTTTGACGTCGCAGTCGGAAAAGGAGAAATGGGTACCGTTGGCGACTGCTGGGATCGGTACTTCGTTCGTGTTCGTGAGATGGTGCAGAGTGTCAGAATCCTCGAACAAGCACTCGAGCGCATTCCGAAGGAAGGCGATGTGCAATCAGCTGTACCGAAGAGAATTCGTCCGCCGATCGGTGATGTGTATGCTCGAACCGAATCCCCAAGGGGCGAGCTCGGTTTTTACATCATAAGCGACGGAAGCGTCAGTCCGTACCGCGTCAAGGTTCGCTCACCCGCATTTGTCAACCTGAGTGTGATACCAGAGATTAGCAAGGGGTGTATGATCGCAGATATGGTCGCGATCGTTGGAAGTGTCGACATCGTGCTGGGTGAGGTGGACCGGTAAGTCAAAGGAATCTCGATGGAACAGCTGTTGAGAGGAATCCTCGGAGATAACGTCAGCGTGTACATTGTGTTGGCGGCAATTCCTCTCGCGTGGATTCTGCCGTTTGCACTCTTCGCCGTGTGGCTTGAGCGCAAGGTGTCGGCACATATGCAGGACCGGCTCGGTCCCATGCGCACCGGAGGATGGCATGGATGGTCACAGACGATCGCGGATATCGTAAAGCTCATGCAGAAGGAGGATATCGTTCCTACAGCTGCTGATAAGATCCTGTTCGTTCTTGCGCCATTTGTCGTCTTTATCGGCACCTATGCGGCATTTGCCGTCATCCCGTTCAGCAGCGAGTATGTGGGGAGCAACATTGATCTTGGCCTGTTCTATTTCGTTGCGGTGTCGTCGGTCGTTGTAGTCGGGATTCTGATGGCCGGTTGGTCGTCGAACAACAAGTGGTCCATGTTTGGAGCAATGCGATCGGCGGCGCAAATCGTGAGTTATGAGATCCCGGGGGTGCTAGCTCTCCTGTCTGTTGTGATGATCGTGGGAACGCTCAACCTCCAGGAGGTGAACGAGCTTCAGAGGGGTTGGTTTTGGAACTGGATGATTTTCCAGAAGTTCCCGTTTGTATTTATTGCGTTCATGATATATTTCGTTGCCTCGCTTGCGGAGGTCAATCGAGCGCCGTTCGATATCCCTGAAGCCGAATCGGAGCTTGTTGCGGGCTACCATACAGAATATAGCGGGATGAAATTTGCGCTCCTCTTTCTGGCCGAATATGCAAACATGTTCGCTGTATCAGCGGTCGGCGCTACGCTGTTCTTCGGTGGGTGGAACAGTCCGTTCGGCGACTTTCTCTCCGGTCCGCTGTGGGGCGTAATTTGGTTTATCTCGAAGGGGATGGTTTTCATTTTTGTGCAGATGTGGCTGCGATGGACGCTCCCTCGCTTGCGTGTCGATCAGCTTATGTACGTCGGATGGAAAGTGTTAACACCGTTCGCGTTTGCTAATATCGTCGCTGTCGGTCTCTGGATGATTCTCTGACACTCGAATCAAGGTCGTTGGAATGAATGAGGTGAAGCTATATTTTCGAAATATCTGGATGGGAATCTACACGGTTCTCGTCGGCATGAGGGTGACTTGGGGACACCTGTTCGTACCCGCTGTGACCGTCCAGTATCCCGAAGTGAAGTTAAAGCTTCCGGACCGGGCGCGAAACCGACTGTATGTGAACATCGATGACTGCATCGGCTGTGACAAGTGTTCGAAGGCCTGTCCGGTCGATTGCATATACATCGACACTATCAAGTCCGTTCCTGGAGATGACCTCGGTGTTACCTCCAACGGGATGAAAAAGCGACTCTGGGTGCCGAAGTTCGACATCGACATTGCCAAGTGCTGTTACTGTGCTCTTTGTGTATACCCCTGTCCGACCGAGTGCATCAAAATGACGGACGTGTTTGAGTTTTCGGAGTTCGAGCGTCACAATCTGATCTACAACTACAGCGCGATGACTCCGGACTTGGTTGAGGAAGCAAAAAGAAAGTCCCAGAAGTGGGAAGAAGATCAGGCCACGAAGAGGGCTGCCGCTGCTGCGGCGAAGGCTGCCGCACCAAAGCCCCCCGTTGGAGCCGGGGGTCAGCAACCTGGACATTCTCCGCAGACAAAGGCGGAGACCCCCG
>JAZGDX010000194.1:0-2668 GCA_036478305.1 Bacteroidota bacterium | reverse complement strand
ATAGAATTCCACGACAACCAGACTCTAGGCTTTCGGATGTGCCAGTCGGTACGTTTTCTTGAGACGGTCTACCGTGACATGGGTGTAGAGTTGGGTTGTGGAGAGAGACTCGTGACCGAGGAGTTCCATCACAGCGCGCAAATCCGCTCCGCGATTGAGAAGATGAGTCGCGAAGGTGTGCCGGATGATGTGCGGGCTCTTCTTCTCAATTTCTGAGACCTGCCCGATGTATCGCTTAACGATCAGGTAGACGGCTTTCGCGTAGATCCGTTTCCCTCCAACGCTCAAGAACAGAGCTCGTCGGTCGTCTCCTCGAGTGTTCCGATTGACGAATTCCTGACGCTTGTTCAAATATGTGCGAAGCGCTTCAGATGCCTTCTTGCCGAAGGGAACGACCCGTTGCTTGCTCCCTTTTCCGAGCACCTTTATCGTACGATTCTCAAAGTCGACGTCCTCCAGGCTGAGCCGGAGCAGCTCTCCAAGCCGGATTCCAGTGCTGTAGAGGAGCTCCATCACCGCAGCGTCGCGAATCCCATTTCGGTTTGACCGATCGGGTGCCGCGAGTATCTTCTCCATGCTTCCCTCGTCGAGGAACAGCGGCAGCCGCTTTTCCAACTTTGGTGTGCCGATGGTTGCCGCCGGATTATATCGAGCGATACTCTGACGGACAAGGTAGGTAAAGAACGATCGCACAGCCGCGAGCTTCCGAACGATACTCTTCTTCGTCAAACCACGATCGAGTAGTTCGCCAAGATAGAGTCGGACTGTCACGTTGTCGATGGATCCAAGGGCGTACTGGGTTCCACTGAAATGGAGGTCCAGAAACTCAACAAATTGGCGCAGGTCATTTTGGTAGGCGGTGACGGTGTGGGGTGAGAACTGACGTTCCTTGGCAAGGTACGTCAGATATTTACGGATGAGGGGCTTCATTCCTACACCTGTTTATCGACCGCCGCCACTTCCTCATCGAGGTATTCTTCTTTGCACTCCGGGCACTTGAGGTAGGCACCTTTCTTGTCAGAAAACTTCTCGACGAGAAAGGCGTAGCTGCAATTCAAACAGCTCTTCTTCACCGGCTTATCCCATGACGCAAAATCGCATTCCGGATATCGTGAGCAGCCGTAAAAGATTCGCTTTCGTTTCGTCCGGCGAGACACCAGGTCACCTTGATCACACTTCGGACACTTGATGCCAATCGTGATCGATTTTGTATTGGTGCATTTCGGGTAGTTCGAACACCCCAGGAAAGTTCCAAATCTGCCACCCTTGACAACCATGTCACCTCCACACAACTCACATTTCATACCGGCCATATGCTGGTGTTTTTCCTGATCTTCGTCGAGAGGTTTCGTGTTACGACAATCCGGGTAGCCACTGCAGGCCACAAATCGCCCATTCCGACCCCACTTTATGATCATGGGTTTTCCACAGAGTTCGCAGTTGTGATTGGTCGTCTCCTGTAACGACTTCTTGATATCTTGCGTGTTCTTTTCAACCTTTTTCAGAGATTGCATAAAAGGCTTGTAGAAATCGTTGAGGACTCTCTTATAGGAACGTTTTCCCGAGGCGATCGTATCGAGTTCTTCTTCCATTTTCTTCGTAAACTTGACGTTGAAGATGTTCGGGAAGTTTTCGACAAGGATCTTGTTCACATCCATACCGAGCGCCGTCGCATGAAGCGCTCTGTTTTCCTGCTTGACATAGCCTCGTTCCTGAATTGTACTGACGATATGAGCATAGGTGCTGGGGCGACCGATTCCGCAGGATTCCAGCTCACGCACAAGGCTACTTTCGGTGTATCGCGCCGGCGGTTTGGTGAAGTGCTGCCGCGGGAGGAGTTCGAGTAGTTGAAGCGAATCCCCAGATGAGAGGTTCTCCGGAAGTCTGGACGTCGGATCCTCGTCCTCCGCCTTTCCGTTCTGGTCTATGATGTCATCGTATACTTGCAGGAAGCCGCGGAACCTGGGACTTGTACTGCTTGCCCGGAAGAGATATTCTTCACCGCGGACATCGACACTAACTTGCTCAAACTCAGCAGCCTTCATCTGGCAGGCCACGAAGCGGCTCCAGATCAGTTCATACAGGGAGTAGAGATCTTTGTCGAGGAATTTCTTGATCGTCTTCGGTGCATATTTCACCGATGTCGGGCGTATTGCCTCATGGGCATCCTGAGAACTCTTGCGTTTCTTGAAATGGCGTGGATCATGCGGCAGATAGTCACCACCGTATGTGGAATAGATATACTCGCGAACGGCAGCGATGGCTTCCTTGCTCAAGCGGGTGGAATCTGTCCGCATGTATGTGATAAGACCGACTCTTCCTTCGGGGCCCAACTCAATACCATCGTAGAGTCGCTGAGCGAGCATCATCGTCTTCTTTGTCGAGAACCTGAGCCGTGTAGATGCCTCTTGCTGTAATGAGCTCGTTATGAATGGCGGAGCGGGATTTCGCTTGACTTGCTTGCGCTGGATGTCAGCGACGACGAAGGACTTCCCTTGAATGTCCCGCACAAATTCCTGCGCAACACGCTCGTTATGTATAGTGGGTTCTTCGTCGTTGATTTTAAACAGCTTCGCGAAAAAGGAATCGGTGCGCTCTCCCTTGAATTCCCCCGTGATAGACCAGTACTCTTGTGGATTGAACTTGCCGATCTCAGCTTCACGTTCGC
>JAZGDX010000193.1:0-3510 GCA_036478305.1 Bacteroidota bacterium | reverse complement strand
GTATTCATGTCGAGTTGTATTTGAGAGCAAAAGGTATTTTATTGATGAGGCAGACGGGCTTTGAGACTGCTCCAGACCCAGAAACAAGAGCAAGATTTGAGGAACTAACGTTTCTCGAGAAAAGCATCGGCAAAACAGGCAAACTTGCTATTCACCCCCTTCTTCACACGAGTAGTCGCAATCTGTGGCAGCTTCATTTTCTCGGCAAAGAATAAACCAATCTTATCCCAGTCTAGCCCGGCGGCCCTGCGGACAGCGCGAAACACAAATACGAGGTGCCCGAGGATAAAGGCGCTCACTTTGACCATTTTGGATTGTGATGTCAGCAAAACCTGTCTTTGAGTTCGTCCATTTAGGCGAGAATAAGTTCAGCCTCTCTGGTAGACTTGATGCAAGTACCGCTGAACAGTTGGAAGCAGAACTCAACAAATTCTCGTCCGCGATTACCCTTGAACTCTCCAAGCTCAACTACATCAGCAGCGCCGGCTTGGGTGTCCTTCTAGCGGCCCAACAGCGGCTGTCAGAGGTCAGCGCTGACCTCACGATCATCAGCCTTCAACCGCAAGTTCGCCATGTGTTCGAGGTCGTCGGCTTCGATAAGATATTTAACCTGGAGTAGGGTGTACCACTGAGCATGGCCTCCGACGAACAAGCGATCAAACTGCTGCAGGACGAGAATACACGCCTCAGGCGTGCGGTCGAGGAACTCTCAGTTCTCAACGACCTCGCCAGAGCGATCGGCTCCATAACCGATTCAAACAAGGTGATGGAGACGGTTATTAACCGTTCCCTGAAGGCGATTGGCGCTGAACAGGGAATTATTACACTCGTCGAGGAGGATTCTGCAACACCGATGAAAACGCTTGTGCGGAGCATCACGAGTAGTGCTCATAGGGAACAATTTCATCTAACGCAGAATATTGTGGGATGGATGCTCATTAACAAAAAGTCCATGATTTCGAATGACATCCGCAATGATGATAGGTTCAGGGGAATTCGAGGCCTGAGTGAATCCATCCGGTCCGTTCTCTGTACCCCACTGATGATGAAGAACCAAGTTAAGGGTGTTCTCAGCATTTTTAATAAGAAGGGAGGGAAGCAGTTCGGCGATGACGATAAGAGGCTTCTGGCCATCATTGCGGCCCAATCAGCTCAGATCATCGAGAATGCAAGACTGGACGAACAGGAACGGGAAAAACTCGTGCTCGAGCGGGAGATCGACGCAGCGCGGGAAGTGCAAACTAGTCTCTTTCCGCGAACGCTCCCGGCCATCCCGGGTCTCGACATCGCCGCCGTCAGCATCCCGGCACGAGAGGTTGGGGGCGATTACTACGACTTCATCCAGCTTGAAGATGAACATTGGGAGTTTGTCATCGCTGACGTCTCTGGAAAAGGACTTCCCGCCGCGATGATCACCACCATGGGAAAAGGGATGTTGTACGCACAATCGCTATTGGGACCGTCGCCCAAGAGCATGATCATCAACTCCAACAAGATCTTCCGGAAGAATCTTCCGAAGAAGTCGTTTGTCACGATGCTCCTCGGTGTGATCGATCCCAGACGAAGACTCATGCGCCTCGCGACAGCTGGACACTGCCCTCCGATGTACTACAGCGCTGAGTTACACAACGTGTCCCCACTCCTGCTTAACGGGATCGCTCTCAATCTAATGGATGATCCTTCAGTTGAAGAACTAGAGGTGACGCTTCAGCCGGGAGACGTGTTCACATTCTACAGCGATGGCATCACGGAAGCGGAAAACAACGGGAGGAATCAATTCGGTGAGGAACGATTGACCGCAACTCTCGAGCGACTCCACGACGGAACCGCGGACGACATTCTCCGCGGATTGTTGAGAGATGTGCAAGATTTCGTCGGGGGAAACGAACAGTCAGACGATATGACCGTGATCGTGCTCAAAGTACCTCCTCCACCCGGAGGGTAGCCCTTCTGCGTGTTAATGCGAATCCATTCAGTCAACATTGGAAAGAACGCAGTAACGATCATCGAAATGGATCGCAACCTCCTCGGCGGTCCAGAGAGCCAGGAGGTTCGGAATGCGGTGGAGGAACTCGCCTCGAAAGGGAACCGCAGGCTCATCCTAGACTTTATCAGCGCTCCTCACATTAACAGCTTGGGACTCGGTGTTCTGACCTCTGCTTACGTCACCTACACGAAACTCGGTGGATCGATCGTTCTGTGCAACTGTGGGCCGAACGTGAGAGCACTCCTCGGGCTATCTAGGGTGGGGCCTCTCTTCGAGCTCTGCGGAAGCCGTAATGAAGCGATCAGGTTCCTCACGGGCTAGCATCCACTGTCCACAATCCTCAAGCATCCCTCGTCTGAATGCGAAATCGGTGGTGAGCGCCGAATTAAGCATTGCCTTAGCTGAAATCATCATTCCGGAATCCACTCACCCCGTCAAGTCAAGAGCCGTTTCCCCTCTCTCGATTCGAGAGAGGGGAAAACGCTGATCAACAGCTAGGGGTCAGTGATTACTCATGAATCAGTTGACCGCTACTCATATCGTAGCGACTCGATTGGATCGAGATTTGATGCCTTCCAGGCAGGGTATGTGCCGAATATGATGCCGATTAACGAGCAAACTCCCAGCCCGATCATCGCCCAATCGTACGGAACGACGGCAGGGAACTCGAACGCCAAAGCGGCAATGTTGCCTCCCAGAATACCCAGCACGACACCTACCACACCCCCCACCTCGCACAAAACAATCGCCTCCATAATGAACTGCGTCAGGATGTCTTTCTTCTTCGCTCCTACAGCCCTCCGAATGCCAATCTCCCGCGTGCGCTCTGTGACGGAAACCAGCATGATCATCATGATGCCGACGCCTGCCGCGACGAGCGCAATGGAACTCACGAACGCCATTCCCACTTTCACGTAGAACGTCAGCTCATTCCACTGCTCGATCAGAGATTCGTTCGAGAAAATTGAGAAATCGCCCTCTTCCCCCGGGAAGACTTTTCGTGCTACCCGAAGGATACCACGTACCTGCTCCATCGCATTCTCATACGTTTCTCGGCCTGTCGACTGCACCATGATGTGGATGGACCGATTCTGTTTCCCATACTTGTTAAAGAAGGTCGATATCGGAATCGCGGCAAAATTGTCCTGATGCCCACCTTGAAACCCACCCTGAGCCTCAAAGTAACCGATCACCCTGTAACGCTTCCCGTCGATTTTCACGTGCTCACCGATCGGGTCGGAATACGGGAAAAGCTTGTCCACCACTCTCGATCCCAGCACGATAACATCACGCGCGAAGTCCATATCCTCTTGATTCAGACCTCGTCCTTCCTGCACGATCCAGTTGTTCGTGGGAAGTCCTTGTGGGGACTCCCCAGCTAACGATACGCTCGGGTTTGTCTCCACGCCTTCAGCTTTTACCACTCTCCCATACTGCCAGTCCTCGAGACCAACGAACCGGGCGAGCGTCGCACGTTCTTGCACCAACAAGCCTTGCTGGTATGTGATGTCCTTCCGATTTCG
>JAZGDX010000192.1:0-2686 GCA_036478305.1 Bacteroidota bacterium | reverse complement strand
GCAGAGGCCAACCGCAGACATTTCGACCGTAGAACGATCCTTTTCATCGATGAAATCCACCGTTTCAACAAGGCACAGCAGGACGCGCTGCTTCACAGCGTTGAGGAAGGGGTGCTCATCTTAATTGGTGCGACGACGGAAAATCCCTCTTTTGAAGTAATCCCTCCGCTACTCTCTCGCTGCCGCGTATACGTGCTTGAATCGCTCGGGAAGGCGGAGCTCGACCAGATACTTGATCGGGCGTTGACCATTGACGAATTCTTGAAGGGTCAGAAAATCGTTCTTCAAGATCGTGGGTATCTGCTGCTGCTCTCAGGTGGGGATGCCCGCATTCTCCTCACTGCGCTGGAGATCGCCGTACAGCTTGCACCAACCAACGAAGCTGGGGAACGTGTCATCACGAGGGAAATTCTTGAGGAGTCGTTACAGAGAAAGTATGCAATGTATGACAAAGCGGGTGAAGAGCATTATAACATCATTTCTGCATTCATCAAGAGTGTTCGCGGGAGTGACCCGGACGCAGCCATCTACTGGTTGGCGCGGATGCTCGATGGCGGTGAAGATCCGAAATTCATCGCTCGGAGGATGATCATTCTCGCCTCTGAGGACATCGGAAATGCCGATCCTAATGCCCTTGTCCTCGCAACCTCGTGCTTCACGGCTGTCGATTACATAGGGATGCCGGAGGCACAGCTTGCACTCTCCCAAGTGGCAGCGTACTTGGCGGCCTGCCCAAAAAGTAACTCTGCGATCGCTGCAATTCACGGGGCAATGAACGATGTGCGTAATCTGCCGAGTGAGCCCGTTCCGCTGCATGTGCGTAATGCCCCGACGAGACTGATGGAAGAACTCGGCTACGGAGCCGGGTACAAATACAGTCATGATTTCAAGGGACATTTTGTCGAGCAGCAGTTTCTTCCTGACAACCTGAAGGATAGGATCTACTATCGGCCGACGGATGAGGGTGCGGAGAAGTCGATTCGCGAGCGGTTGAATAGTTGGTGGAAAAATAGAAAAAGGTAAGTCCGGCTGTGTGTGGGTGGCTGATGAGTGCCCCCCCGTGGTGCCCATTGTAAAGGAGGACAAAGGGGAGGCAATAGATGATTGTTTCATCAAAGCAGCTAATCATTGGTGTTGTTGCCTTAGTTAGACGACAGTGACCCACAATTCAACGAGCAAGTAACGGATTGAGAATTGTCCCCTTCTGGGAAAAATGCTGACGATGTGATCGCCATCGACCTCGGTGGAACGACGGTGAAGGCGGGCGTCGTCAATGCCGATGGGAAGATTTCGCATAAAGTCAAAGTACCGACGAAGGCTGAAGATGGTCCGCTAGCCGTTCGCCGCCAAATTCTCCAGTCTGTGGACCAGTTGTTTCATCGCTATCCAAGGGAAACGATTGCAGCCATCGGGATTGGAGCTCCTGGAATGGTCTCTCTCGACGGCGAACGTGTTCAATGTCCACCGAATTTTTCCGATTGGCACGATTACCGGCTGAAGGAAGAGATCCAGAGCGCGGTTGGGATTCCGGTCGAGGTAGAAAACGACGCAAATGCTGCCGCGATCGGGGAAGCTCGATTTGGAGCCGGGCGTGGACACAAGAATTTGATTTTCGTAATCTGGGGGACCGGTGTGGGCGGCGGAATTATCGTTGATGATCAAATCTATCGCGGTGCGCATGGCGGTGCGGGAGAAATCGGCCACACGACGATTGATTATCAAGGCCCGCAGTGCAATTGCGGTAACAAAGGCTGCATTGAAGCGTTCATCGGCCAGCGATACCTTTCAGACCGCACTCGCGAACGATTGGAGCAACATCCGAACTCGAAAATCGTACAGTTGGTAGGCGGTGATCTTTCGAGACTGGAGCCCGTAATTCTCTCGCAGGCTATGGATCTAGGCGACAAGCTTGCTCAAGAGATTCTCGTGGAAGCCGGGTCACTACTCGGCATCGCACTGGCATCCGTGATGAACATTCTGGACATTCGATTTGCCATCATTGGAGGAGGGATTTCTGCAGCTGGCGATATCGTCATTGAGGAAGTCCGGAAGTCGATCAGGGAGCGGGCTATGGGTCCAATCCGCTCCTCATTTCAAGTCGTTCGCGCAGAGCTTGGCAACGACGCTGGCCTGCTCGGTGCGGCAAGCTTTGCCCTGTCTTCGGTGAGCGGCCGCCGATCGCAGTCGAAACTAGCGGACAAAAGGGACTGAGGAGAGAGGATGAGGAGTTTTCGATTGCACGTTTATCCCGCTCTCATCGGGACGTGGAGCCCTCTACCGTTTCTGCTTTTCCTTTCCATTTCCCAACACTCGGGTCTAGCGCAGGTCATTGCGCCACCTGACACTTCTCAAGCCGTGACCTCTGAGGCTGAGCGGTCAGGTGGAAGCGGGGTCGATAGCGTTGTTGTGTATTCCGCTTCGGATTCCATCAGCTATTCCCTCCTGACGCGATTCATGAAGATGTATGGGAAGTCGGACATCAAGTATCGCGACCTTCAGCTCAAAGCGGAGCGGGTTGACGTGAACTGGGATACGGCCACGCTCGTAGCCGAGGGAGTCCTCGATAGCGCCACCGCAGAGCCACCCTCCACTGAAGAAGAAGTTGAATTGTCTGCGCCCGGTTCTCCCCCTCCAAATCCAACAGCATCGAGCTTTCAACCTACTTATCGAAAGAAATACCGCGGTG
>JAZGDX010000191.1:0-5223 GCA_036478305.1 Bacteroidota bacterium | reverse complement strand
GCTTGCAGATTTGTGACGTCTCATTGAGTGCAAAAAAATCCACGCCTTCGCACATATTCCATCTCACCTAGAGGGCCGTCGTATCATATCTCGCTGACTTCCCTGTGAAACCGGATTCAGACTTTTCCGATCACCTCTCAATGACCTCAATCGGTGACCTATTGAATTTGCGACGCCGGTTGCGACTTCAGAACGCCTGAGGATGCTCGCAACCCCTGAATTCTCAGAAAGGAAAACTAGGTCGTCCCAAAAAAGCGATAAGCCAAGTACCAGTCTTTCGCGCCGCCTCGATGGATGCCCGCCCAGAGCCGATACACATTTCAGGATGAAGCGTCTGCCATGCCTAATAGGGAACTTGACACACAGGCGCTGTTCGTATATCCTTCTCTGCAGCGTTTGGAGTCTGCTTGTCCAAAGGTCGAACACCTTGGCCCAACCAGAGGCCACGGCTTGAGCCCTACACATCGCTAGATTCGGTATGCGTTTTTCCAAGCCGCTTAGGTCCAAGAAATCCAATAGCGTGATGCCCCCATGTCCCAGAAGTCCATGGATCAAGTTGAGAAGATAGGCTGTCTCCGGAGACAAACCTGGGTGCGTCATTCCATGGGTTGAGCTGTTCACGCGCGATTCCCAAAGAAACCTCTCATCGAGAAAGTCCCTTCCAAGATAGTGAATCCTCGTATAGACATCAATCTTCATGAGCCCTGACTTTGCCAGCAAGATCTCCGACCTGTCATTGTAGATCAGTTTCTGACCATATGCCATAAGCAGCTCTAAGAACTGATCACGGTCACGCTCGCGGACCAATATGTCCACATCCCTTGGAACGTGCTCAATGATGCTGCTGTTCTTGATGATTATGTAATCTATGCCAGCCCTATCAGAGATGGCGTTAAGGATTCCAATCGTGTTTCTGAACTCCGACATTGATTGCAATTCGGACGCCCACTGCTTTTCTTCCTGTGGAGGTACCCTGCCAACTAATCCAATCAGCCACTTCATGAATGGAAAGTACAGTCCGTTTGCCTTTGCCAGCGCAATCGTCGCATCCAGTGCTTGTCTGTCCTCCATGAGGACTCCCAAGTCCTCTTTGCCCTGCCATCCTGAATCAACCGCGGACAGAAGAAGCCACAAAGCCCTATTCAAGTCTCACACCTTCGCACTCTTTCTATGACGGTTTGCCAGATGGTATTTGCTATGGATTGCCGATTTATACCCGCATCAATCCTAACGAAACTAAGGTCCTGGGAGAGGTCTCGATACAGCCTGACAACAGATTCAATATAGGCGATATCTCCGTTGCGGCTCGGCGGTTCGTCGATTCTCGCGCGGATCAGTTCTATGGTTCCATCTAGCCAAAACACGAAGTCAGGTCGGGGGAAGGATAATGCTATCCTTCTGGCTCCTGAGCCAAACACGTCATAAAAATACTGGTAGAAGTATCTATCACAAACAACGAACTGTTCCTTACGAAGAAACACCCTAAGATAACTGTATACGACAATCGCATAAAAGTAACCGATGATTTTGACCATCGTTGCTATTGGAAAACCATAGCGTAGCTTCCCACCACGACTCTCTTCCATTCGCAGTCGGACCATTCTTGGGCTTGTTGCAAGACCGAGCCTTCTACCCGTTGAAAGTCGGTAAGGATCAAAGATCAAGAACACGGGCCTAACGTACTTCGCCCGAAAGCCCGTTACTCCTAATTTGGCAACCAGATTTCTTGCCTGTGTGGTTTTTCCGGTTCCATCCACTCCGACGAGAGCAACTATCTTCACGGATGTCCTTCCAATCAAGTAAGAGAGACTTTACTAGCTGGCTATTGTAGCCTTCACCATCAAATCGGAATACAAAGATTCTATTCTGTTCGACACAACTTCAGGACGGAAATGCTCCTGTGCCCACCTTGCACCTTGCAATCCCATGTCTACCGCTTTCCGAGGATTTCTCTTGAGCATCTCTATCGCGCTGATCAACCCAGAGACATCATGAGGGTCGACTAATATCCCGCGTTTACGATCCTCCAGCACTTCAACGACTCCTCCTACTCTTGTCGAGATTACGGGCCTCTCGCACGCCATCGCCTCCAAAATTGAAAGGGGATAATCGAGTACCTTACACATGCATTGAAATGGGGAGACAAGCACGTCCGATGCTCGCAGAACATACCGCACGTCCTCTACTATGCCCACCTGCTGGACGATTTTCTGCAAGCCATATCTGTCAATTAAACAGAGGATGGATTCCTTACGATTGCCGCTCCATCGATATGGTTCGCCCCAAGCTGTGAACAAGGTGGTCTCGGGAGAGTCATGATGGACGGTCTTCATAGCTTCCAGAAGCAACTCTATCCCCTTCCATTGAGAGTAATTTCCAAGGTAGAGCACAACGAATTTCTCGGGGGGGATGTTCAGATCTTCCCTCGCCTGCTCCTTTGAAGGGAGAGGCTGAAACATGGTGGGAGCAAGAGCTGGTGGAATCTGCGCTACCCTATCTTCACAGATTCCCAAGCCTATCAGATGCGATTTCAGATTTGCGCTTGGCACGATTATTTTATTGAATGTCTCCAGCAGTCGTCGCGTAAATACCCCCCTATGATGGGCGGAAGTGCTGTGGTGGTAGTGGCCCGGCCAGACACCGAGGTTCAATGAATATAGGCTGAAAACCGTGGGAACCTGCAAGCGCTTCAAAAGGAAGCCCATGGCGCCCATCAAGGAGTAGGCCGAGTGCACGTGGATGAGATCGAACGGCTGCCCTCGATGCGCCTTCCTGATGGCTGTCGACGCGCGCTCAACAAAAGTTGCAGCAAACGGGGCGGACCCGTACCGACCCCAAGTTCTGATACGATGAACTGATCCGAGATACGTCTTCTGTCTGCCGTTCGTGGACTTCCTGACATCGGAGGTGAAAATCTCAGGCTCATGGCCTTGTACTGCCTGACGCTCAGCAATGGTTGCTACATTCTTCACAAGTCCTCCAACATACGCTCCGTTGGAGGAGGGGACGATTTCGACCCCAACGTGACAGATTCTCACTGCACATTCCCCGGATTTGCCTGAGCTGCGCGACGGGAGGGCCCCAGTTTTGCTAAGAGACTCGCCCAGTACCCAGCAACATAGCACGCATGCTCTATCAAGTAAACCGGTGGTAGGGCCCCGAAGAAACGAAATTGGCGCTTTTTGATGCTGACCCATGCAGACGAGATAAACAGGGTCGATACATACACGCCCATCACCGGGAGGAGGAGTAAAGGGAAAAGAACGGCCAACGCAATTACAACTGGTACCGAAATCGGCAGCAAAATTGGAACTCCAACTAACAGAGCTTGGCCTCTCCCGTATCCGTACTGGAACATACGTTTCGCAAAGGCTCTTAGGCCACGCTCGTGATGATGATGGATTACCGCATCCGGAACGTAGAGGAGCTTTCCCCGTCCGAGTAAGCGATGATTGAGTTCGGTGTCCTCGGCTGTAACGAGGTCGGTCCTAAACCCACCGACCTCCAGGATATCTTTCCTGCGGTACATGGAGTTGCTTCCACTAATACTGGACACTAAGCGCTTTGTACGGAAGTTTCTCCCCTGTACTGAATTGGCGCTTCCTAGCAAAGTATCGAGGGCGGCATCTATCGATCGTTGCCAGAAGGTTTCCCCTTCATTCACAACCCTCCCTCCGACTCCCATAATGTCGCCTGAAAGGTGAACAAGTAAGTTCTCGAGCCATGTTGGACTGGGAACACAGTCAGCGTCGGTGAAAGCGACATATTCACCTTTCGCGCCTTCAACCCCTACCTGGCAAGCTCCCGCCCTGGTCCCTAAGTCTTCAAACAGCACATGGGCTCCAAAACTCCGGCCCATCTCAACCGTCCTGTCTGTAGAATGCCCATCTACCAATAGGATTTCAATTGGCGCGGTGCTCTGCGTCTTAACTGCTCTCAAACAATTCGCAAGCCTCGACTCTTCGTTCCTCGCGGGTATTATTACGGATATACTCGCCTGCACCAATGAAAGCCCCTGTATTTTTATTGACTCATAAGGATATTACGTCGTGACATTCGGTAAACGATCAAAAGATTCGCCGGCGTGTGATCATCTTTTCACGACTCGGGCAGTTAATGAATGATGCCCGGTGCTTCCCAGATGAGAAAGAGCTTCGTAAGCACTCTCCAGATCCCTGCTTAGCTTCAAGCCTTCACAACAGGCTATCGTCTCGATTTCCGCTGAACACGTTGGAAGTGACTTGAAGGCTCCATGTTCTAACGCATTAGATGAACTTCTTCCAAGTTCCCACCACTAGCACCTGCGCGTTCAGCGTAATCGCCGTGTTGCGTTAAGGACTGCATGGAGGATGAGCCCTGTGAATACCAACAGCATCCCGGCGACCAACAATAACACCGTAAGTAGGCCAAGGCCCACGGCGAGTTCTCTGGTTTGATAGAAACTGTCAATAACGCGGAAGCCGATACTAAGTCCCAGCACAAATAAAACGATACCAGGAACGCCGAAGAACAACAAGGCATGCTCCGTCTCGATGTACCGAATCATCGATCCGATGACACTTAGACCATGACGTAACGGTCCTTTCGTGGACCCTTCAACGTCATAATCAATTTCGATAGGCACTTCGACTATGCGCAGCCCTCGTTTGTCTGCATCCCAGAGAATCTCCGTGCTTGCACCCATATCCGTCTCATGGGGGTCCAATGTCTCAATGGCCGCCCTCGAGTATGCACGGAAGCCGCTTTGGGCGTCCTGCAGCTTGTGATTGTGTCGGGTTCCCAGGTTTGTTAGTTTCGTCAAAACGCCTATGCCGAAGCGACGGTAACGTGGTACTTTGCCAGCAGACCGCTTTCTTAGAAAACGAGACCCGATGCATATTTCGGCATTTCCGTTCAATACCGGGTTGGCGACCTTAGGAATCGTCTCAGGGCGATGCTGCCCATCCCCGTCCAAGATGACAAGAATTTCAGCGCCGTTGTTCCGTGCGTACTCGAAACAACTTCTAATCGCTGCGCCGTACCCGCGGTTTACCTTGTGCCTCACAACGGTGGCACCTGCCTGCTCTGCAATCCACGCAGTATCATCCGTTGAGCCATCATCCACTACGATGATTTCATCGGCATATCTCTGTGTGCCCAGTACGACACTGCCAATGGTTTTTTCTTCGTTAAACGCTGGTATCGCCGCCAAAACTTTCATTCTAGGACTAGATACCGTCTCAT
>JAZGDX010000190.1:0-3401 GCA_036478305.1 Bacteroidota bacterium | reverse complement strand
TGGTTGCAGTCGCCGATGGTGATGTCTCCCGCATCTGGTGGCTCCCTTCGTTCGGAAGTCTGATTATCGTGAACCACTACAACGGATACCGCACTGTGTACGCACAACTTTCAGAGATCCTTGTGACGGAAGAACAGAGGGTTGCTGAAGGTGACGTGATTGCCAGAACCGGTGAGTCGCTTTCGGGACCGTCTTTGCATTTTGAGATCTGGAAGGAACGAGAAAAGCAGAATCCTGAGACCTGGCTCCGCAAGAAATAGGCCCACAACGGATGATGACTTCATATGCTCCACGGGACGCATGGTCCCTTTCACTCGGCATCGTCCTCGCCTGGTCTGTTCTCTCCGTCCTGTTGTTCCGCTTCTTTCAGCCGCTAGAAGATCATGTACTGGACGCAAAGTTTCTCGTAAGAGGGGAACGTCCAATCGATTCTTCCGTCGTCGTAATCTACCTCGACAACGAGCAGGTCAATGCCCTCGGTGGATGGCCGATCCGGCGCTCCTACTACGCCCTCATGATCAGTGTGCTCAGCGACTTGGACGCGAGCGTTATCGGAACGGATATTTTTTTCCAGTCGAAGGTCTTGGAATATCCAGATTACGATGACCTTCTCGTCAACATCGTTCGGGATGCGGGCAATGTTGTACTTGCAGGCTACTTCAAGAACGTGGAGGAGAAAAACGGCCAATTCCACGGCACAGAATTCAGGGAACCGTACAAAGAACTGCTCGACGCAACGCTGAACATCGGCCACGCAAACATTCCTGACGAGCTAAGCGTCAGACACATCGCGACCATGATCAGCTCAGACGACCGGTCGATCCCTGCCTTCCCAATCGCGATCGCCATGGCGCATGTCGCGAAAAAACATCCGTACTTTGAAATAGCTCCCAAGCCATCCCTCAGTAGCTTTCCGCTTGACTATACAGGCGGGACAGAACACTTGGAGGCGTATCCATTCGTGGAATTCCTCAGATCCTATGATATCTTCAAGCAAGGCGGAACACCACCGATTCCTGTCCAAACAGTGAAGGAAAAAATAGCTCTCATCGCTGCAACCGGCGAGGGCAGAGCGCGCTTCGTATCCACACCGTTCACCGATCGGTATCCATCGGTGGGCGTGCATGCAACCGTGATCGACAACTTCCTGCGACAGTCGTACCTTCACGTCGCTACCCCTTTTGCTGACTCCCTGTGGTCATTGTTCGTCGGAGGCGTCGTCCTGCTGCTCTTCCGTTTGTACCGAGAGAGGAGGGCCTTCATGTGGGCTGGAATAGTGGGGATTCTCGTTATGGTCGTGTCGTTTGGACTCTTCGCAGTGTTTACCTATTCGATCGCCGTCATCCAACCGCTGTTTGTCCTGACCGGCGCGTCGTTCACGTTGCTGATCCTACAACATAGTCGTACACAGCGCCGTCTGGAGAGAGTCACTCAGGACAAGCAAAAAATAGAATTGGACTTGAAGGCAAAGGAAGCTCGCCTCCGCGGACTCGAAAAGGAGCTGTCTTCCGCAAAACAGGAGGCTTCTCAAGAAAGGGAACAGAAGCTGGTCGCAGAACTGAACCGGTACCGGCAGGACATCCGGAACTTGACCACCCAGGCAGCTGATCTCGAGGAGTTTGATGCAACTCCCGAGGTAACGGAGCGGCGCGAGTTCGAAGGGATCGTTTATGGCACAGGAAGCAAGATGGAGCCAGTGGTGGAAATGGTCAAGAAAATTTCCTCTGCGGATGCACCGGTGTTAATTCTCGGCGAAAGCGGTACGGGAAAGGAGCTCGTCGCTCACGCCGTTCATCATCTCAGCCGACGGCAAGGCAGACCTTTCGTGGCTGTGAACTGTGGGGCTTTGACCGAAACGCTTCTTGAGAGTGAGTTGTTTGGACATGAGAAGGGGGCGTTCACTGGCGCGGTAAAAGAGAAGCCAGGACGCTTTGAGCTTGCAGAGGAAGGCACAATTTTCCTTGATGAGATCAGCGAGACCAGTGAGGCCTTCCAAGTAAAACTCCTTCGCGTCCTGCAGCAGGGAGAGTTCGAACGAGTGGGCGGTACGCGCACTCTGAGAGTCGACGTTCGTGTCCTTGCCGCCACGAACCGCGATCCAATGGAACTGATCGAAGCCAACAAGTTCCGCGAGGATTTATTCTACAGAGTGAATGTATTCACACTCAACCTCCCACCTCTGCGGGAGCGGCGCGGTGACCTCCCTTTCCTTGTTCGATCGTTTCTCGCGAGAGAGGGCTCATCGTTCCGGATTTCTGCACACGTCATGGACGCGTTTCTAAATCACGAATGGAGGGGAAACGTGCGGGAGCTTGAAAGCGTTATCAAGCGTGCCGCCGTGTTGGCAAAAGCGGAGAATCGACATCTCATCCGGACTGAAGATCTCCCAGAGGAAGTTGCAGCAGCGGCCAAGGAGAATGCAGACATTGAAGATCAGATCTTGCAGACTCTCCGGAACAAACAATTTTCGCGAAATGCGATCAGCGAGACAGCCGACGAGCTCGGCGGCTTCAATCGCGGCACGATCGCCGAGTACTTTCGCGGCATCTGCTTTGAGACGTTCGTGGAACGGAGTTGGGATCTCTCTACGGCCGTACAGGTGGTGTCATCCTCAGAGAATCCGACTGTAAACCGGCGCGTCCGAAAGAAAATGGTCGAGTATCTCGGCAATGTTGTCGAAGCGATCGACCGTTCGAAAACTCTTGAAGAAGTCAGGAACGCAATCACTCCAAAGTACAAAAACCTCCCGCAACGCTATCATCTGTACCTCACAGAAATCGTCGACACCTATCACCGAGGCGATTGGAAGCTGGCGTAGTCATGGATCACCCTGGTGATATGGGCTCCTTTCCTTCAAAATAAGCTCGACAAAACTGTATGGTGATGTCATGATTTTCGTCTGAAGACCGGTATTCTGATGACCATCGTACACCGGAATATTGAAACCGGTCAAGACGGCTCGATTAGCATACTCTGTTTGAGATGTTAATACCTTGATTGTCTGGTAGATGAAGGATATATTTTTGTAGCTTAATATTTCAGTTCCTGGTTTTCCACTACATTGTGATTCCGAGAGAAACTAGCGCATCAAGTCAAAGGATAAAATGTCGAGAGAATTTCAACGAAATCTACGAGTTAGAGATTTGCAGGCAGAAAAAGGCTTCGCGTGGCCCACACGCCTCTTTGTGTTGGCATTGGGAGCATACTGGAGTCTCGTGGGTTGCGGAGGAACATTGGAATTTTCGGCTCCAACCCGCGGCAAATCCGCCGAGCATAGAGTTGAAACGAAAGTTCAGGACTCGCCAATCATAGTGCCAACAACGGGAGAAGAGATCTTGCAGGCAGTACGCGACTTAGACGCGGATGCAGTCCTCTTGAACGTCTGGGCGACGTGGTGCCGG
>JAZGDX010000019.1:0-3928 GCA_036478305.1 Bacteroidota bacterium | reverse complement strand
ACCGAGGAGGTCGTTGCGCAGATTCAGACTGAGGGATATCGTGAAGTCGTTCTGCTCCCCCTCTACCCCCAGTATTCCATGACGACAACCGGATCGAGCTTGAACGAATGGAACCGCCGTTTCGGGGGAGGCGATCACATCTCTGTGAAGGTCATCAACCATTTCTTCGACCATCCGCTTTACATCGAGGCGATTGTGGGCAACATCAACGCTACGTTCGAGCGATTTGAGGGAATCGAAAGGGGCGATATCCATCTTCTCTTCAGTGCACACGGTGTCCCGGTGAAAGTGATCGAGCGAGGCGACTCGTACCAGCGTCATGTGGAATCGACGGTGAAGCTCGTGACGGGTCGCGGACACTGGAAAAGTCCGCACCACCTGTGCTACCAGAGCAAAGTGGGACCAGCAGCATGGCTTAAACCTTCGCTCGGCGAGACGATTCACGTCCTGGCATCGTCAGGCGCGAAACATGTGCTTGTGGTTCCGATCTCCTTCGTCACGGAACACATTGAAACGTTGCATGAGATCAACATAGAGACTCGAGCGGAAGCAGAGCAACTCGGTATTCGAAGGTTTGAAATGATGCCTGCTCTGAATGACCACCCGGTATTGATCCGGGCGCTGGCCGACCTCGTTCTGCGCCAGGTTACAAGTGAGAAGGAGATACATGAACACCCGTAAGGGACGGGAGGGTTACTCCGCGGACTCCGGTATCCCGGGTATCTCGCAGAGCTGTGCGACGAGCCTTCACCCTGACTTTTCAGAGCCATCAATCAATCGGGTATGATTGCCATGGAAGACGATTTCCAGCAGGTGCTGGTAAAAAAATACTCGAATCTCTGTTCTTGCTTGCCGCGCTCGGCGCCGGGGCTTATCTGCTACTGAAACTTAAACAGCGAGCACCGTTCAGTATCAGAATTTTCCGTATTGAGTATGATATGCCTCCGGTCTTGAATCTGATCGTCGGAATCGTCCTGAGTGGGCTGTCGATTTGGCTGCTCCTCGTCGTATTGCTGGAGGGAGAATCCACACAATGAACTCCGCCGCGGGCCGTAACGTCGTCATTATCGGGGCAGGCATCTCTGGCCTTGCGACGGCATGGTGGCTTCATCGAAAAGGTTTCGAGGTGATTGTTCTCGAGCAGAGTGACCGCGCCGGAGGTGCAATCGAGACCGACTACCGCGATGGATTTCTGGTTGAACTTGGACCGAACAGTACGCTGGAAACCACCCCCTTGATCGGGAAACTGCTTGATGAGCTGGGAATCCGGGACCAGTTGGTGTACGCCCATGAAAAGGCGAAGAACAGGTTTGTAGTGCGCAATGGCAGACTGTACCCGCTTCCGATGAGCCCCGCCGCTTTTCTCCAGACCAAACTCTGGTCTCTCGGGGGAAAGCTCCGCCTCCTCCTCGAGCCGTTCCACGCTCGAGCGAATGAAGAGGAAACGGTTGCTCAATTCGTCACAAGAAGACTGGGTCAGGAATTTCTGGAGTATGCTATCGACCCGTTTGTCTCTGGCGTGTACGCGGGCGACCCATCCACGCTCAGCGTCCGGGCAGCGTTCCCGAAACTCTACGCTCTGGAAGAGCGCCATGGCGGGTTGGTATTGGGACTAATCCGCGGACGTCGGGAACGGAAGCAGCGAGCCGAAGTGGCAAAGGACCGAGCAAAGCTGTTCTCGTTCAGACGAGGAATGGAAACGCTGCCGAGCACCATTGCCGAGAAGCTCCAGCCAAGAATCGCAACTCGGGCTCTCCACTGCAAGCTATCGATGGTTGAGTACGACCGATTCGGTGATTCTCAGAAACCCCATCGCTGGAGAGTCGAATACTCCAAAGACGGTCATACAGGTCATATCGACGCAGATGCTGTGGTCCTCTCGACGCCTGCCTACGCGGCGGCAGAGATCATCCAGGAGCTGCACGCCGAGACGGCGCAGGCTCTCAGGCGCATTCCGTATCCTCCGGTCGCGATGGTATATGTCGGTATGGAGCAACATGGCGTCCGTCGTGATCTCGACGGCTTCGGCTTTCTCGTCCCGAAAAAAGAAAAGCAACAGATCTTGGGGACAATCTGGAATTCAACGATATTTCCCGAACGTGCGCCGGCCGGTTCCGTCGCTCTGACAACGTTCGTCGGGGGCTCGCGACAGCCTGATTTGGTCTCGTTGAGCGACGAGCAGCTTACAGAACGAGTACTGGAGAATCTTAATGCGTTGATGCAACTCGAACGGTCTCCCGCCGTCATCATTATCCGGAGGTGGCAGCGGGCGATTCCACAGTACAATCTCGGCCACCTGGGAATCATGGAAGTTGTCGATGCCTTCGAACAACGTTTCGCGGGAGTACACGTGTGCAGCAATTTCCGGGGAGGGATTGCCGTTGGGGACTGTGTGCTCAACGCGAACAAGACTGCTGAACGAGTGGCGAGTTTTCTCTCACAGAAGCACTCAAAAACGAATGATACAGAATCCGACACCGTTGAGTCCCGAGAGATGAGAAGTTCCATGCCGTGATGCCGAACCGGGACGATCCGACAGCGGTGTTGCCTTACGGTCAAGCACGCTCTTACAAGGATTCGGAAAAAGAATTCGATCGAGCCCTAATCTCTCCCTGAGGACATGCTACTTACTTAACGAAAAGGAGTCGAATTATGGCCACCAAGGACACGCTTACGATCAGAGACAACCGGACTGGCAAAACGTACGAGATTCCGATCATGTACGGGACCTATCCAAAGTACGGTGCAGCCATCAAAGGATCGGACCTCCGCCAGATCAAGGCCTCAGACAATGACTTCGGCCTCCTCAGCTATGACCCGGCGTTCATGAACACTGCTTCCACCAAGAGCAAGGTCACGTTTATCGACGGAGAGAAAGGAATTCTCCGCTACCGCGGATATCCCATCGAACAAGTCGCTCAGCGGTGTTCGTATCTCGAAGTTGCACACCTGATCATCTATGGTGAGCTCCCAACAAAGGACCAACTGGCAGATTGGACGCACCAGATTACCTTCCACACCTATCTTCACGAAAACATCAAGAAACTGATGGATGGATTCAGGTACGATGCCCATCCGATGGGAATGTTTGTAAGTACCGTTGCTGCCCTTTCGACATTCTATCCGGAAGCTAAGAAGGTGCTCAACGATGAGATCAGGAGGAAGCAGATCTATCGTCTCATCGGGAAGGTTCCGACAATAGCTGCGTTCTGCTACCGACACAGCATCGGACTTCCCTTTGTGTACCCGGATAACGAGTTGAGTTATGCCGGGAATTTTCTCAGCATGATGTTCCGGGTTAGCGAACGAGCATATGAGCCGAACCCGGTGTTGGAGAATGCGCTTGACGTTCTGTTTACCCTGCACGTAGACCACGAGCAGAACTGCAGCGCGAATGCAATGCGGAGTGTCGGCTCTTCGCAAACAGATCCTTACTCCGCGATGGCAGCGGCATCAGCAGCGTTGTACGGACCCCTCCACGGCGGTGCCAACGAAGCGGTCATTCGGATGCTGAACGTAATCGGTTCGAAAGACAACGTGCCTGGCTTCGTCAAAGACGTAAAAGAAGGGAAGGGCCGATTGATGGGGTTTGGACATCGGGTCTACAAAAACTACGACCCACGCGCGAAGATCATCAAGGAGATGGCTGACAAGGTGTTCGAGGTGACCGCAAGAAATCCTCTTCTCGACATTGCGCTTGAACTGGAGCGCATCGCGCTCGAGGATGAATACTTCGTTAAACGGAAGCTCTACCCAAACGTCGATTTCTACTCCGGTCTGATCTACCAGGCTATGGGTTTTCCCGTCGGGATGTTCCCGATCCTCTTCGCAATCGGCAGAACCTCCGGATGGATTGCACAGTGGCAGGAAATGTTGACGGATACGGAACAGAAGATCGCCCGCCCTCGGCAGATCTACTGCGGGTATG
>JAZGDX010000189.1:0-4630 GCA_036478305.1 Bacteroidota bacterium | reverse complement strand
GAGTGCATGCCACTGTGCGAGACGCCACGCGTAGGTGTGCGTAAAGGTAGTTGCCTCCCTCTGGAGTTCGCCGTTAAAAGCTCTATCGTCGATTCGCCATTCAAACTCTGTGTGAAATGTCATGTGGAGTAGATCCGTAACTGCGAGCCGCGGGGCGTACTCGAAGTATCGAAAACTCCCATCTTGAAGAGTGTTCAACTGTAGAGATCTTGTCTCTTTGTCTTCCGCCTCAAACCGAAAACTCGGGGTCAGCTTACCGAAGGTGTGATTGATCAATCCGTTGTGCCGGTTCCACTTCGCTTCGGTGCCAAGGTTGAGGTCCTCGCTGTCGATGATCTCCAACAAGTAATCGAGCGATGGACGTTTTGGACCGGAGAGTTTTGTCCGGGCTTCGATGCGCGTCGATTGAAAAGAATTTCCTCGCTCCATCGTGCCAACTCCTCCTCCGACGAGAATGCCTTTTCTCGGACGGAAAAATACGTTCCCCTCCCTGATCGTCTCTTCGGTTCGTGTGATCTGCTCGATATTCCATTTTCGGTTGAACTCGATTTCATTAATTCGATCGATCGGGACAAACGAACTTCCAACTTTTCTCTCGAGCAGGGCAACTTCAACGGTACCAAGTCGCGTTGAGCCGATCCGGAGATCTTTTGATTTCCATCGAAGTCGGAGTTTCCTCGCGGTACCGTTGTTGTCTTCGTCGTCGAGACTCGAAAGTCGGTTCTCATCAAGACTGCTCAGAGCTAGTTCTCCATCAATCTTGAGTCCTTCTATAGGCTCCACTGACAGAGAAAAATCTGCGACCTGATGGAATTGAGCAAGCGGCAAAACCTGGATCGGAAGATAGTTTCCTTTCCCTACTCCAACTGCTCGAAAGCGACCGACGCTGACACGCTCGTAGCCAAGGCTGTCCGGAGGAACTCTGCCAATGTCGGAGAAAATGACAGAATACACGGCAGTCGAATCGGGAGGGTCAACGAAGCGATACAATCGAAACCGAGATCCATCAATCAACGTATCGGTTGCTGCATATCGCCCCCGACCGACATCGGTCAAAGAATCTTTGCCAACGAATGTAACTCCCGATTTGGCCGCGCGTAGACGGTCATCTCCGCTTTCCGCCAGAATCAGGCGTTCATCATCCGAAAACGACAGGTTTATCGGAGAATTCTGGTCATCCCCCTCCCGTATGAACAGTGCACTCAGGTAAACCTTACCGCTCCCCAGAGAGGATTGCAGGTGTGATGCCAGGAGATTGCGGGGGTAGTTTCGATCAGTGAATTCGAAATCTACCTCGATTCGGGAAGCGCTTGTGATAAGGCGTCGTGGCATGAAGGTGATCTCCCCGCTACCGTATTCGACTGTGTAGTCATTCGTCTCCCCACGGGTCATCAGCTCTCCATCCACGAACACGCGTTCCGTGCCAGCAATTACGATGATTGCCCGCTCGTTGTTATTCCCGACGAGCCGGTAGGGACCCTGCACACCCTCCAAGCCTCCAAATTGATTGGTCGTGTATTTTCCTTCAGTTGCCGCTGCGGAGACCGTTATCGCTCCCTGAGCAAAAGGGGTACGATAATTCGCAATACCTTTTCCCCCCTGGAGTTTCCGGCCATAGCGCCCAAATTCCGTATCCAGAAAATCGAGCCGAAAATCACCCACTGTGGCACTCAAGTCCCTCCCACGAACCTCAATAAAAACTTTGTCGATCTCCCGAAGCGTTTGCGTGTTTCCCTCGGGCTGTATCGGGGTATTTTCGTCGGTGAGTGAGGCGGAAACCTCAATGTCGGTAGCAATCTGTCCGGAAAGCTGCATTCGGAATCCCGAGTTCAGGGAAAGGTCTTGGTTCGACGCAACGCTGAATCCTCGAACGATGCTCCCGCTCTTCGTCAAGTTTGGGCCGAATACGCTGTCTAAGTTCAAGGGGACCGTCGGCTTAGCCACCTTTATGGTCAGTCCGCCCGTTGTGTCCATGCGCTCGACGACAGTTCGGTGAGCATATTCATCCTTGAAGTCGATCGGCAGGGCCGAATATGAGACAAAGAGACGGTGTCCGGTTGCAGGTCGAATTGGCGTTATTTTCTGGATCTCGGCCCAATCGATGTGCACGAGTCCATGACGGTAATCGATGCGGTACTCCCTGTTGCGCTCTAGCGTCCACAGGGAATCGAGTACCAGGCTGTCGCTCCCCTGGACTATGAACTTATGCGGTAGCTGAATTGTGGTATCGCGAGCCGTCAGGATGAATTCCGTTTTGAGGCGCGGAATGGGATGCTCTTCCTGGGAAGGCGAAAACGACGGGATCAGCAGGATGGTGAGTGTCCAGGAAACCTTTCGCAGCACGCGGAGTATCTGTTCGTCAATTCGACTCATGAAGCACGATGAGGGTGATCATTTACTGACAATTCCGTATCATCGCTTCATCGTTCCTCCGCAATGCGTTCTGTTGCTTGAAGTTCGAAGTGAATTTCTTTATATTCAACACGAAATGTCGTGAAAGCCCTCCTTGCCCTGTCGTGATTACCTCCAGCACCGAAGACCTGGGTGGCAGAGAGTGAAAATCAGCTGAAGTGGCGGAACTGGCAGACGCGCTGGACTCAAAATCCAGTCCGGCTGAACACCGGGTGAGGGTTCGACTCCCTCCTTCAGCACACAGCTCCAAATCTCTCCGAAATCCTGCCAACTCTCCCGGAAACTTCTTCCGGAAGAAGTCCGCTGGCGGACGCGCCCCAATTCCATCCTGACGTCCTCAGCATTGGCGCAAGCTGGACTCAAAGTCCGGCATGGCCCGTTCTACGGGCTCCAGCTGAACCCTCCACGAGTCTACGACTCGAGGAGTCGTGGACCGGGTGAGGGTTCGACTCCCTCCTTCAGCACACAGCTCCCAATCTCTCCGAAATCCTGCCAACCCTCCCGCAGACTTCTTCCGAATGAAGTCCGCCGGCGGACGCGCCCCAATTCTACCCTGACGTCCTGCAACCGGATCGAACGGCCTCCGCTTTGCGGCATTGTCGCTCCTGAGGTACCCGCTCATTTCTCTAGCATGTGTGGCGACTAACACCGAACAGTCAATTACGTTTCAACAGTCGCGATTCTTATGCCGGTCGGACTCCCTTCGTACGAAAATACCTGCCGTTTGCCTTCGCCCACTGTCCGAGCTACGAGGCCTTCAACATCAAGGTTCTTCTCCACGTCAAGCACTTGCTGAAGGCTCGCCTGCGTTTCCGGAGATCGCGGGAGCATGTAGGAACAGCAGTCGTCGTATGGCTCGCTCGAAATTTCATACGTTCCGATACTGCGGGCAACGTTGAGAATATCCACCTTATCCATTCCGATGAGCGGTCTGAAGATCGGCAGCGTAGCTGCAGCGTCGATCACCTGAATGTTGCTGAGAGTCTGCGAGGCCACCTGGCCGAGGCTTTCACCGGTGACGAGAGCTTGCGACCGTTCGAGCGGAGCAATGCCCTCGGCAATCCGAACCATGAACCGACGGTAAAGAATGACTCGAAGCGCCGCAGGAGAATTCAGCACGATATCCTTCTGTGTCTCAGCAAAAGGCATCGCGTAGAAAACGGACTCATGCTGGTATTCCGTCAAAACCTTAGCGAGGTCAGCTGCCTGATCGATCGAGTTCTTGGAAATGTATGGATAGCTATGGAAGTGAACGAACACGACGTTCGCGCCCCTCTTTAGCAAATAGTAGGAGGCGACGGGCGAGTCAAAGCCCGCAGAGAGTAGACAGACGACGCGGCCGCTCACGCCGACGGGAAAACCACCCGGACCACGGACTTTTGAGACGTACACGAACGCGTGTTTTTCCGCTATCTCGATGTGGAGAACAACATCCGGATTCTCGAGGTCGACACGCTTACGGAATGTGTCTTTCACATATTGTCCAACTTCCGCATTAATTTCGGGTGAGAGCTTTGGGAAGAATTTGTACGAACGTCTCGTGTGGATCCTGAAGGAGTGAAATTCCTGCTGGCGCAAAAGCTCCAGCGCTGCTGAGTTCAGCGCCTCCGTCGTCTGCTCCGACCGCACTCCTACGCCTACATACGCGATGCCGAAAACTTTTTGCAGGCGTGTGATCACTTGTTGATGATGCTCACTCTGCAGGTATGCGCTGACTGAACCGACTGAAGGTAAACCCCGATAAGCTCGGGACAAGTTAACCAGGAGGCGTCCGTAGCCGATCTGAACTGCGTTCGCCTCGACCAAACCGCGGAGTGCACATCGTATATTCTTCTGGAGACGGCGTTCGAAGAAACTCCGATTCTTTCCCTTCAGGCCGATTTCGGCATAGTGGACTACAACAACAGGTTCCATCGTTATTTCAGTCAAGTCTTCTTTCACGGTACACGGTCTTCGTCGACCTCTAATCTACAAAAATAGTATCCTCTTGGCAAATCCGCTGCTCTGAAAATGCGCGACTGGGCTCTGACCTTGATCGTGTTGTTAACGATTTCAAATGTAAAGGCCTGTGACTTGACAAACAGTTCACTTTTTTGTAAAGTAGCCCCAGAGAACCCACGACACTCAAGTTTTCTTCTCCGATTCACAAGCCAAAGCACGCCACACCATCTTGCAGACGGAGGAAGAGACATTCATCAGTTGTCCTTTTCCTTCGACG
>JAZGDX010000188.1:0-4422 GCA_036478305.1 Bacteroidota bacterium | reverse complement strand
TTGGAACTTTCCGACGAGCGTCCATTCAGTTATGCAATTGCGCCTCTCCACTGGATAGATGATTAGTTGGAGCGGCACTAGTATCAATCTTCGGGAGGTTCGAAGCAACGTCGGCATCGTGCCTCATAAACATCGTTAGCGCCGACGACGATTCGGTCCTGTTGCTTGGTTCTTCTCTGCGTCCGATCCGCTGGGTTGCCACAGGCAACGCAAATTGCAAGAGTTTTGGTAATGTATTCTGCGACCGCAAGCAATTGTGGCATAGGCTCGAACGGTTTTCCACGGTAGTCCTGGTCCAGCCCTGCAATGATTACTCGTTTACCCTCGTTTGCAAGATTCTCGCACACAGAAACGATGTCGGGCTCAAAGAACTGCCCCTCGTCAATCCCGACCACCTGAGCATCACTCGCAAGTCGGGGAATGTCCTCAGCCTTTGCCACGACGGTGGAGCCCATCGATTGGTCGCTGTGGCTAACGATGTAGTCCGAGCTGAATCGTGTGTCGATTCGTGGCTTAAAGATCGACACTTTTTGCTTCGCGATTTGTGCGCGGCGAATGCGCCGGATAAGTTCCTCAGTCTTACCGCTGAACATGCAGCCACAGATAACCTCGATCCATCCGGTTTGTTTCGGGATCTCGTGTAGTTTAGCTTCCATTTCTAGCTCGCGCGTCGAGATCGTTGCCGGCCACTACTTTTCTTGCGGGTGAAATATGCAGCTCCAAAAGGATACGGAAAAAGATCACGCAGGGGCACGATGCGGTTTTTTCCGCGGCGATTTGCCATCACGATATCGATGTCACCTGCAAGATCCATAAGAACTTGACGGCAAGCGCCACACGGCGGGGTGAGAGCTGAACCGTCGGACGTGATGGCGATCGCGACGAAGGATTTCTCTCCCTCGGAAACTGCTTTGAACAGAGCGGTGCGCTCGGCGCAAATTGTCAATGCGAAAGTAGAGATTTCGATGTTGCATCCTGTGAAAATTTTTCCAGAGCGGGTAATAAGCGCAGCACCAACTTTGAATTTCGAGAAGGGAGAGTAGGAGAACTGCCTTGCCTTCCTGGCCGCTGAGACGAGCTTTTGATACCTCATGAACCTGTGGGCACTGTCGGAGTGGTTTTCGCCTAGATAGAGAAAAAGCATCTAAAAAGCAATGCTCGTTTCAGTGTTCTCCATTGTCAGTATATTCAAGTAATCTTCCCGTATCAAGCCCCGTGGCAGGAGAGCCCATATTTTTTCTGCGCAAGGGAAAAATTCTTTGTTGCGCGTTCTCCTCTTACAGATACTAGTCTCGGGGGATAGAACGCTTTCACCTCGACTCTATTCCAACACGATCTTTGCGATCTCCGGGGGACAGTTAATCCGAAACGGAACACCAATTACCCCCACGCCTCTTGTGACATACATAGCGGAATTCCCTTGTTGGTACAGGCCATATATATAGCGCGTTGCAATGGACGCCGGGGAGACATGAATCCGACCAAAGCGTGCAAGCACGATCTGCCCACCGTGAGTGTGGCCGGCAAGTGTAAGGTCGATGGCTCTCGAAGCGATCGTATCGAAAAAATAGGGCTTGTGACACAGTAGAATTTTTGGGGCATCGGATCGAACATGCTCAAGGGACTGGTCTATGACCTCCTGAGCGTTCATTGAACGTCCGATGTCGTCAACTCCGATGAGGTTGAAAGAGGCCCCGTTCACGTTGATATGGGTCGATTCGTTGCGTAGAATGCGAATACCACCTTGTTCGAGTTCCTCCGTCAGCAAATCACCAGACCGGTCGGCGAAGAATTCATGGTTTCCCAGACAACCGTACACTCCATAAGGTGCTTTGAGGTCAGCGAAGGCTTCCACAAATGGGTAGATTTCGGGTATGCGGACTGTCAAAAAATCTCCAGGGATCACAATAAGGTCCGCATTCAACGAATTTACCACCTGAGCGTACTCCACCATATCCTGTTTCGACATGAACACGCCGGAATGAACGTCGCAGATGAGTGCAATCGAAAATCCTCGTAGCTCATCAGGAAGGTTTTTGATTGGTATCCGTTTCTCGTTCACTTCGAGTTGATTCCGTTCCAGCAGTCCGTACGCTGAACCCACAAATGCATAGGCTGATATTCCATATACACCAGTCTTCAGAAGCGCCCGGCGAGAGCGATCAAATTGAGGGTAGGAGGGTCGAGTTTTCCAGCGAATCAGTTTCGCCTTGAGAGGTGGTATGGCGTTGGAAATCCATACTCCGACGCGAACCGGAAGCCGTACAAGTTCGGCGGCAAAAAGGACGAGAAAGATGAAGAAGAGCGCGCCGTGCCAGACGTAAAACGGATAGACACCAAAGTACAAAAACGCGTCACAAACGGAATTGACCTGAGGCCGAGCGATTGCAATGTAGATCAGAGGAAGATTGAACACGACAAAAGGAATTTTCACGAGGTGGCAAATTCTCGGATTTTGCACGAATCGCTTTCGGGCATACTGAGAAATTCGTGCGTAGAAATACAGTTGTACAAGCAGCAGGATTACGAACCCGACCAACCGAATGATCAGAAATGAACGCACACACTATCTCCTGTTCGCATTTCCGGAGTGTTGCTCATACGCTGCCATCTCGAAAATCGCCCCTGATCGCTCAACAGTTTCATCACTTTTTCGGCGAGAGTTGATAATCCCAACATCAACGGAAACGGAAGCGAGTGTTTGTCATAGGAAAAGAGGTGATTAATCCTGCTCATGACGATTCTCATAATCATACGCGTCTTGGAAAGCTTCATCAACCAAGACCATTCGAGAGTAGGTACAGTTCGCTGTAAAACCATAGTTGAGCTTAGGAATCCACTTCACTCTTCATCAATATATACTGATTCGTGATCAGATCTTCCGCAAGATTACTATCTCAAACGATGCGGGCTCCCGCCTCGAAAGCAAGCGGGCAAGGACTGGGCGGAGGTTCCAGACCATTCCGTAGTGTGGAGAGAGGGATTCCAATGTACACTGAGGTTGAAGCCGATCGAGCTGTTCATAGGTCAAAAAATTGCCAGCAAATTCGTCCGGTATGGAGATTCCATATTTCTTTCGATATTCCCCCCGCCGTTCTTCGACCATTTTCTTTCCGCTTTCGCCATCTTGGTACAGAGGGGAGTCAAGAATATACAGTGCCCCGTCATCCTTGATAAGACGAAGAGCTCTCAGGAGTGTTGCGGTGGTGTCTTTCGAGTAATGCAGTGAGGCGTTAAAAACGATCACGTCAAAACTCGACTCTGGAAATGGCAGATAATCGAATTCCGCTCGCACACAAGAGAACTTTAGCGGGCCTTTGGTACCTAGTCTGAACGCGACTCCAAGACCATCGAACGAATCCATGTTAATGTCAGCAGCGACGACCAACCAACCTGCGTCCGCCAAACGGATGGACATCCAGCAATTACCGGCACCAACGTCCAGGAGTCGAAGAGGCGTGCTCTGGTTTCTTTCCGCAAGTTGATAAAAAAATCGCTCAAAGGTCCTGGCCCGTGTTTTCCAGATTCTTCGGTGATTTCCTGTCAGATCTCGATAGGGGAGAGATAAATAATAATCAACGTTCGTACTTCCCCATCCTTCTGTACTGCGGATCTTCTGGTAGATCGAGAGAAATGTGTCAATTCTCTCACGCCGGGAGGGAAGAACTAGGTCCGGGATCCCTTGACTGATCGCAAATGAGAAGTTTTCTTGTACACACTCCCAACCGAGATCCCTTCTCAATAGTGGCCTCCGACAAGATGGACAAACAAAGCCCAACTCTTCAGTCGTCCATACTTGCCTGTTGGATCGTAGCATAGAAGACGCGTAAGAGTTCCGATCAGTTGAATCTGCCACGTTCGTACCGTTGCTCTCGACTGGTCAAAGTACACATTTTTCGCTCATAGAGATGAGGTCCTGCGAGAGATCAATCTGAGTTCAGGTAGGTATAGTGATGGAGAAAGGGCTTTAATTCTTCGTAAATTTTTGAAAATCGTGGACTTTGAACAGACTTCATCCTTCCGTTCAGACGTACCGGCGCTCCCACACCACTGTTCGTCAGCTTGGGGAATATTGACGGCTCATGGAAGACGACTCGTCCATCCCTCATTAAGAGGCTAATATCTCCGGGGTTTGCAGTCAGAAGCGTTTCAAAAGCGTTTTCCATTTCTGCTCGCAAGAGGAAAAGGTCAGCCTTTCCGCCCTGACGCAGTGTGCCCGCGTCCGGTGGTAGCCGAAAAATGGTTCGTGGGGATTCCGTCACGAGAGTAAAGAGTTTCATTGCAGATAAAAGAGACTCCTCCTGAGCAGTTCTCAATTCCTCAAAGAGGGTGGCGTTTCCCGTTAGTGTCGAGTCCGTTCCCATTGCGATGGGGACCTTGCCTGAAAGAGATCGAACAGGAGCGGTTTTCCCAAAAAGAAAG
>JAZGDX010000187.1:0-11465 GCA_036478305.1 Bacteroidota bacterium | reverse complement strand
GGTTTTCCAATCTCCTTCGCTGCTCGCATGATGTGGCTCCTCCGTGAGTGCAAAGAGATAGGTTTCGCAGTTCCGAGGCTGGGGAAGTTGAAGAAATGTTTCTTCCAATGCGCGTTGTTGATCCGTCGATCGGTGCAGGAAGCCATAGATGGACTGTGCGCTGCTCATCCAGGGAGCAGTACTGATAAGGAGGAAGAACTGCAGAATTCGGCGCATTTTGGCATTCTCCTCAGATTTTCTTCAATCAGATCAATTGTGTGTATCCTGTTTCGTTGCCCTGCATTCGCTGCAGTAATTTGTGATGTCACTCATGCCGGGGATCGTGCGCCATTGGCAACTCTTCTCGCGAGAATCCCTCTGCTGTCCAGTATTTCTCAAGGTCTACGCCGAGACCCTGAACGGTCCGATTAACAAAGTTGAAATAAGCCGTCACCAGCACAATATGAAGAATTGCTTCGTCGGTGAACCCGGCTTCCCGGAGGTGTTGAACTCGTTTCTCAAGGTTGGCCCGCGGCTTTAGTGTCAGCTCGACTGCGAAGTCCAACATGACTTTTTCCTGATCAGTGACTGGCGCAGTTTTGTACTCTGTGCGCAACTGCTGCACGAACGCCTTGTTCTTGGTCAGTCGATAGAGTCCATCCCCGTGATGGTTGATGCAGTAGCGACAATCGTTTGCGACTGAGACCACGCTGCCAATCATCTCCCGCTGAAGTCGAGTGAGCGGAGATCTCCCGTACATGAGTAAGCGGTAAAGGTCGCCGTGCGCCTTCATCGATTTGGGATGGAGGCTGTGGATCTTGAAAACATTGTCCACGCCACCCCATGGAGCTTTGTACGCATCGTAGAGGGTTTTCAATTCTCCCTCGGCTTCCTGTTCTTTGATCACGCGGATCCATGCCATAGTGTATACCTCCTCCTGAAGGGCATTCGTGCTTGGATCGACTTAATCTTTGACCTTACTTGATGAAGGTGATGGGGGACGGCGAGACCTCACGCAAGTGTCTAGTGAGCATGTTCGCCTTTTGATCCACTCCACTCGATAAATAAGCGACGCGACGCGGGCTGGCACGTTGGGCAGAAATAGACATCCCACCCTCGTACACCCTCTCGACGAATCGTCGTTCCACAGCGCTGGCAGGCCTTGCCATGGCGGAGACGCACCTTCATGTGATCTCGAACCTTCACGTGAATCGGTTGCCGTGCTTTTTCGACAGTGCGTTTACCCCACTCGATGACTCGAGTAATCGAGCCAAATAGGCGATTCACGTTTTCGTCAGACAGATCGCGTGTCCAGGTTTTTGGGTGAATGCCAGCATCGAACAGGATCTCGTCGGCATATGCATGCCCGATGGAACTCAGGATAGTCTGGTCGATGAGTGCTACGTACACCTGCTTGCGCCGATGGTCTTTTAAGATGGTGTGAAATTTCTGAACAGTGAATTCCGGCGACCTGATGTCGATTCCCTGTTGCAAGAAGCGTGGGATTTGTGCGTAGTTCCCTGTGGTTGTGAGATACACCTTACCCATCTTCTGATCGTCAAGATAGTTGAGGTGACAACCATCATCGAGCGAGAGAGCGAGGCAAAGATAACCGGCTGGTTTGTCCTGCAGTCGCTGATGCTGAAGTCTTCCGCTCAACATGAGATTTATCACAAGATCGAGGTTGTCGGTCAGTGTGAAATGGAGGAACGGGCCGTGAATGCGAACTTGCCTGAATGTCTTGTCTCTCAGGGCACTCCCGAGTGGAACTGCGGCTATTGCACGAATCACGATCGACTGCTTGACGGTGACACTCGTGATCCGTCTCCCGACAACATGATTGCGAAGGTATGTTTCGATGTAGAATAGGTCGGGTAGTTCAGGCATCGAAACTGTCGGAAGAGCGATGGATCGGTGATTTTAGGATCATTTGGCAGAAATCGGAGATCAATCGTTAGAAGTCTGAGGGTCTGTCCAGGTCCATTTCGAATTTTTCGTCCATATTCGCGTATATTGTCTTTCGCCTCCGAGGAGTAATCTGAATTGCCCAATCTCCCTTCGCATTTCGGATCACTGAACCCCACAATTTTCTCATTCGCTTGGCCCAGAACTTTTCCCAGAATACCCATCCGAAATATGCCGATGCATTTTCGACGTAAAATGCAGCCACACGCTGACCGGGAGCAATATCCACCGCATCAACGGTGGTTGGAATGTAGCCTGCGCTCTTCAGCTCCTCGATGAACACCTGCGAAACATCTTGACCCTCCCAGTGGAGTTCGTGCCTGCTCCGTTTAACTACCCTTCCTTGGATAATGTCTCGAAACGCTTCTCGGAGCTTGCGCTCGGTTGCAGTCGATGAGCTTCTCATACTTCAGGTACTGATTCGTTCGACGCGCAGTATCTCAATCGTCCATCGAGAACGGGAGTCTGGTCCGTATCGCGGGGTTTGGTCGTGGGACAGGAGTTTGCAAGAAAATATAGCAAGGAAACGGACGAGATGCAACGCGATGCGCGGCTTGAATCTCACATACTCGCTCAGTATCTTGCAGGGAAACATAGTCGATGCTCGATGCTCACCTGGATTCTCGTGCTCTGTGCCGCCCTCGGGTTTCTGATCTCGTTGTACTTCACTCTTGTCTACTATCAACTGATGGCCCCTGACGCGAAGTTAATTCCTTCAGTATGCCAGTTGAGTGAACAAACCTGTCAGACAATCCTCTCGACCCGTGAGGCGCGTATGCTGGCAATCCCGAATTTTCTGCTCGGGCTGCTTTACTACCTCGCTCTCATGATCCTCGGCGCAATGAATCTAGTTGGTCCGTCGGTTCGTGGATACGATGCGCTGTTGATCATCTCTGTCTTTACAGTGTTCCTCGGATTGTACCTGACTCATTCGCTGCTCTCAAAACTACGGGTTGTGTGCGTTTTGTGTCTTGCCAGCCACGCGATTAATCTCATCATCGCAGTGCTGCTGTTCTCAATTCGGTTTGGCTGAGATCACGATGACCGGATTTGTCTATCATGAGGATTATCTCAAACACGACACGGGTGGGATGCATCCAGAGAATCGGACGCGGTTGACCTCCATTGTTGCACATCTCAAAAAAATAAAATTCTGGGAGGATCTTCAGCATATCGTACCCGAGCCCATCCATCAGCCGATCCTCTTGGCGATCCACTCCGAACAGTACGTCGAGTTCATCGAGAGTGCTTGCCGGAGTGGGGTCCAGATCGTGGACCAGGGCGATACCCGCGTCGGCGAAGAATCATTCGAGGTTGCACTTCGGGCAGCAGGAGGGGTAACTCGTGCCGTCGATGAGGTCATGACAGGGAGACTGAGTCATATCTTCTGTGCTGTTCGACCCCCCGGGCATCATGCAGAGCGCACAGCTGCGATGGGGTTTTGCCTTTTCAATAACGTTGCTGTTGGGGCGCGCTATGCGCAGCAGCAATACGGTGTCGAGCGCGTTGCCATTGTGGACTGGGATGTACACCACGGCAACGGCACGCAGCATATTTTCTACGATGACCCAACGGTTTTCTATGTCAGTCTCCATCAATATCCATTCTACCCGGGTACGGGCGGTCGGGATGAGCGGGGCATCGGAAGAGGTGATGGATACACTCTGAACGTGCCGATGGAAGCTGGAACCGGTGAGCGAGAATACCTTCGCGCCTTTCAAGGACTGATCTTACCTTCACTCCAGAAGTTTCAACCCGACCTTGTCCTGATTTCCGCGGGATTTGATGCGCACAAGGACGATCCACTCGCGAACATCGAGCTCGTGGAGGAAAGCTTTGCAAAGCTGACGGAGATGGTTGGGGAAGTGGCTGCGAAGCACGCTGGCGGAAGGGTGGTATCGGTTCTTGAGGGAGGCTATGACCTGCAGGCTCTGGCGCGTTCGGTGGAAGAACATCTTCGTGTGCTTGCGAAAGAATAGCCCCTGGAAGTTTGCATGTAAGCGGCGCTAATTGTATATTGTCATCGTTGTTTCTCCCACTTTCGTTCTTTCACACAATCAGGCATGATTATTTAGGGGTGCCTCGTTCCACCTCGCGAAATAGGCGACGGGGCTGAGATAATACCCTCAAAACCTGATCTGGGTAATGCCAGCGTAGGGAAACCGATTCTTCATTAGAAAGGCCGTTTTCAGTACGCTGGAGACGGCTTTTTTTATTGGCATTACCTGGAGGAACGCATCGTTGTCGAAAGGAGTGATGACTTATGCGCACTTCTGGCTTGTGGTTACCTATTTTCTGGATGCTCTTTTGCCTACCACTGAGTGGCCAGCAGAAGGGAGATATCCACGGAGTGGTCCTTGATGGAGAAACCGGCCGTCCGCTCCCCAGGGCAAACATTGTACTTGTAGGAACTCCTCACGGAGCAAGCTCCGATGAGAAAGGTGCTTTCGCGGTCACCGGGATACCGGTCGGAACGTACACGCTGAAGGCCTCTTTCGTGGGCTACGGGAGGGTGAAGCGCAGCGTGACAGTGTCGGCAGATGAGATCATAGTCCTGCGCCTGAAGCTAGTGCCGACGATTCTTCCCGGACAGACGATTCTCGTGGAGGCGATGCGAGGAAGGGAGCGTGAAACTCCGGCTACCTTCTCAACGATCAGCAGGGCGGAGATCCTTGAGCGGTATACGTTTCAAGATATTCCAATCTACCTGTCTGAGCTACCATCAACCACCCATTACTCGGAAAGCGGCAACGGCATCGGCTACAACTACATTACCATACGTGGATTCGACCAGCGGCGACTGGCGGTGATGATCAACGGGATTCCCCAGAATGATCCCGAGGACCATAACGTGTACTGGCTTGATTTTCCCGATTTGCTGGCCAACATCGAGGACATTCAGGTCCAACGAGGCGCAGGGAGTGCGTTCTACGGACCTCCTGCGATCGGAGGTTCGGTGAACCTCATTACCTCAACCTTCTCACGGGAGCGAAACGTCTCGCTTGCAGTTGGAGCAGGAAGCTACAACACGCAGCGTTATTCAATCGGCACATCATCCGGACTAGTCGGCGGTCGCTATGTCATGTACGGTCGAGTGTCACGCCTATCAAGTTCCGGCTATCGAGACAATGCATGGAGCACCTTCGACTCGTATTTTCTCGGAGCCGTGCGGTATGATGAAAAGATGACGACGCAAATTCAGCTCTTTGGCGGGCCGTTCGAGGATCACCTTACCTTCCTAGGGATCCCGAAGTCTGACATTGGGGACCGTGAGAAGCGCCGTGCGAATCCCAGTCAGCGACCGGATGAGATCGAGAATTTCAGTCAGCCCCACTACGAGCTTTTTCACGAATGGCGACCGAGTGAATCGGTTACTCTCAACAATACGATATTCCTGGTGGAGGGGGAGGGCTTCTTCGACTTTGATGCTTCCTGGGCAGATACGACGATGCTTCGGCTGACGGTGGAGAATGGGTTCAATCCTACAGGGAATCCGGTGAACGCGCTCGTGCGTGCCTTCGTCGACAATATCCAGTACGGGTGGTTGCCGCGACTGAGGGTGGAGCATTCAAGAGGATCCTTGACGGCGGGTGCCGAACTCCGGCGTCACAAGTCCTTTCATTGGGGATCGATCCGGTGGGCCCAAAATCTACCGACGAACTGGGTGTCTGCCGCCACAGCCGATTACCATTTCTATGAATACCACGGGGGCAAAGACATCGTCTCGCTCTATCTTCAAGAGTTCTATCGAGTGAAACCGAAGGTGACCCTTATGGCAAGCCTCCAGTATGTGTTCAACCGATATCTCCTGCGTGACGAGAAGTTCATCGGAACGAACTTTCGTGTTAGTTACCATTTTTTCAATCCACGCCTCGGGGTGAATGTTAATCTGACAGAGAATGTAAACGCCTATGCAAACGTTGCCTACACGTCACGCGAGCCCCGTCGGAAAAACCTGTACGATGCGACGTTTTCGTGGACCGGTGAGGTGCCACAATTTCGACTACGGCCGGACGGTTCATTTGATTTTGACGAACCTCTCGTTCAGCCTGAGAATTTACTCGACATCGAGTTGGGGACGGCTTACTTATCGACCGACTTTCGTATTGCGGTGAATCTCTACTGGATGGAATTCCACGACGAGATCGTCAAGAGCGGACAGCTGGACCTGTTCGGCCAGCCCATCACGGGGAACGCCGAACGGGCTCGCCATCGGGGCGTGGAGGTCTCTGGTCGAGCCAATCTCTTCGAAAACCTCGAAATTCAGGGAAATCTCACGCTGAGCCGCAATGAGTTCACGCGGCACACGACCTACGTCGAACGAACAAATCCGGTCACGGGGCAAGATGAGATCGTGCCTGTCGTCCTTGACGGGAACCGGATCGCCGGATTCCCGGATTTCATCACGAATGCACGCGTCACGTATCGACATGAGGGGTGGTTCGCTTCGGTGTCGTTTCAACACGTGGGAGATCAGTTTACGACGAATTTTGAGGACGAAAACCTCAAAGTGGACAGCTACGGCGTTTTCAATTTTATTGGTGGCTATCGACTGACCAGCCTTTTCAGTGTTCCCAGCGTAGAAGTCCGGCTTCAGGTGAATAACGTCTTCGACTCGCTCTACGCGGCATTTGGCGAGGGAACCAATTTCTTCCCCGCGGCGGAACGAAACGTTTTTGTTAGTCTGCGGGTCAATATCTAATCCCGGTGGATCGGCTGTTTCGGCTGCGGGCAGGCAGTTGAGGGTGGTTCGAGAACGAAGGCCGCGAAGCGGAGTTGCTCTGTAATTCCTCTATGGCAAAAAGGAAAAGAGAAAAAGCGCTGGTCATCTGCAATAGTGAGCTTCCACGAAAAGGCCAGTTGCTCGCGTTAGCGCGCCACGCAGATACCGTTGTCTGCGCCGATGGTGGGGCGAACGCGGCGCGGAAGTTCGGGATTGTTCCTGACCTCATCGTCGGAGACCTGGACTCCATCGACAAGGAAGCGAAGAGGTACTTTCGCAAAGTGAAGGTCATTCTCAACTCAAGCGACAAACAGACAGATCTTGAAAAAGCGCTCGACATCTTGCTGACGAACGGAGCGAAGGAAGTAACGGTGGTTGGTGCCACCGGGAGGCGCCCAGATCACACGGTAACCAATTTCAGCATCCTGAAGAAATATCATCGCAGATGTTCTCTACGGTATATCGATAGACATTGTGAAATTTCGTTGATTGGCCGCAGAGTAAGGTTTACAGGGAAAGAAGGTGCGTTGATCTCCCTGGCTCCCCTGGGCAAAGTCGTAGGAATTACGACAAGGGGGCTGAAGTATCGACTGCGGAACGAAACGCTGGAAGTGGGGGTCCGGGAGGGTCAGAGCAACGTGATCATTTCGAATCCTGTGGAAATCGCTGTAGGACGAGGAACTCTTCTCCTCTTTAAGATCCATAGTTCACAGCTTGCCCGGAGCCGATCCGGCGAGCAATCACGCCGCTGATGGAAATACCAGTTGTCCAACTGCGGACGGTCGACTCCGTACTCATTCTGCTATATCTTGCTGCCGTTGTATTCATCGGATTTCGAGCAGCTCGAAGAGTGAAAAGCGGTATGGATGAGTATCTGCTTGCAGGGCGGACGCTTACCCTCCCGATGTTCGTTGCGACGCTTGTCTCTACGTGGTATGGCGGGATACTCGGTGTTGGTGAGTTCTCGTACCGGTATGGAATTTCCAACTGGGTCGTTTTCGGATTGCCGTACTATTTCTTCGCCCTCCTGTTTGCTCTGTTCCTCGCTCGACGCGTGCGCGAAACGAATCTGCACACGATTCCCGACAAGCTGCTTCTTGTGTACGGTCGGAGAACGGCTGTGCTCGGTGCGGCACTTCTTTTTATCCTGGCAACCCCTGCGGCGTATGTGTTGATGCTCGGAATTCTTGTACAACTTATCTTCGGCTGGACTTTGCCCGTCAGCGTCCTCGTCATCACACTTGTCACGCTTGTGTATCTCTACACAGGCGGATTCCGAGCAGATGTTTGGGTGAACGCGTTCGAATTTAGTCTGATGTTCATCGGTTTTGGGATTATGCTCTTTTTTGCAGTGACGACCTTCGGCGGACTCGACTTCATTCGCCAGAACGTACCGCCGCTTCACCTCACCTGGCACGGTGGCAACACCATGCAGTACATCACGGTGTGGTTTTTCATCGCTCTATGGACGCTTGTGGACCCGGCCTTCCACCAGCGCTGTTATGCTGCCAGGGACTCGGGCACAGCTCGGAGAGGGATTCTCGTCTCGATTCTCTTCTGGCTCCTGTTTGATTTCTTGACAGCGAGCACCGGGCTGTACGCTCGTGCAGTGCTTCGTGATCTCAATCAACCAATGTTTTCGTACCCACTTCTTGCTGAGCGAATGCTTCCCGCTGTAGCGAAAGGACTGTTTTACGTTGGAATGCTTGCGACGGTCATGTCGACTCTGAGCAGTTTGACACTGATTTCAGCTATCACGGTAGGTAAGGATGTGTACGGGAAGCTCCATCGTAATCCGTCAGAGAACAACATCAACCGATTTACTAAACTGGGACTTCTTCTCACAGGATCACTCGCTGTCATTCTTGCTCTCTCCATTCCATCGGTCGTGCGGCTGTGGTATACGATCGGGACTGCAATCATTCCCGGACTAATTGTACCGGTCGTCGCGAGTTATGTCCCAAGACTTTCCATGAAGCCGACCGCCGCGTTCTGGGCAATGCTTCTGGGAGTGACCACATCGACGGCCTGGCTTGTGGTCGGTTTCATCGATAGAGACGGGGGTAGTCCGGCGTATCCGTTAGCGATCGAACCGATGTATCCCGGTTTGGTGGTTTCGATTCTCGTGTGGTTGGTCGGAAGGGTAGCAGCGACCAGTCACGCTAAGTGAAACAGTCTCCGCTTCGATTCAAGGTCGGGCAAGTTCTTTCCCGTGAGATGCACGATGTACCTTCACTCAGAGAGGAACCACGGTCTGGAACCAGGTCACTCCGGACTGATGTTATGCTGCTTGATTTTCGTATAAAGCGTCTTGAGAGAAATGCCGAGGATCTTAGCGGATACGTTTTTGTTCCAGCGGGTATGGCGCAGAACTCCTTCAATATGGATTTTCTCGATCTCCTTCATCGCTACCGCCGTCCCGAGCGAGTTGTTGTTGCCTCCCGATGTGATGCCCGCTTGCGCGGGAAGCACAATGTCGCGTCCCTGGATCTCGGTGCCATGCGAAAGGATTGCGGCACGCTCGAGAACGTTTTCCAGCTCCCGAACATTGCCTGGCCAGCTGTAGGAGATCAATAATTCCATCGCTTTTGGTTTGATCGTCTTCTTCGTCCGACTTTGTAACTTATTCTTTAGGAAATCCTCAACCAAGAGAGGGATATCTTCCTTCCGGTCGCGGAGCCGCGGTATCTCGATCGTGATGACGTTTAACCGATAGAGCAGGTCCTCTCGGTAACGACCTTCTTTGACTTCCTGTTGCAAGTTTTTGTTCGTTGCTGAGATGATGCGAACGTCAGATTTCAATACTGAGGTGCCACCAACCCTTCGATATTCCCCTGTCTGGATGAATCGTAGTAGCTTCGGCTGGACCATCAAGCTGATATCCCCCACTTCATCGAGGAACAGCGTCCCGCGGTTCGCCAGCTCTACGATTCCCTGTTTCTGAGCCCACGCATCCGTAAACGCCCCCTTTTCGTGGCCAAACAATTCGGTTTCGATGAGCGTGTCCGTCATGGAAGCGCAGTTTACAGCCACGAACGGCTTCTCCGCTCGTGTGCTGTTCTTGAGGATGAAGTTGGCGACGAGTTCCTTGCCGGTGCCGCTCGGACCCTGTATAAGGATAGTCGATTCCGTCGGTGCGACCTTGAGGGCCACCTCGAGCACTTTTTGAAATGCTTGACTCTGACCGACTATGTTCGTGCTTCCTACTACACGTGAAAGCTCGCTCCTGATCAGTCTGTTTTCGAGACGGAGGCTACGCCGTTCGACCGCCCGTTCCAGAACCGAAGTGAGTTCTTCCGCGGAATGCGGCTTGGTGATATAATCATACGCGCCCATGCGCATGCATTGGACAGCGATCTTGACGTCGTGGAAACCGGTGACCATGATGACTTCGGTGGAGGGGGAGTTGTCCTTCGCGAACTTCAGTACTTCCAACCCATCGACTTTCGGCATCTTGACGTCCAGTAACAGAGCATCGTACGATCGCTGCTGGAGGGCGTTGATAGCCTGGACACCATCCGCTGTCGTTTGGACCGTATAGCCTTCTCCCTCCAAAAGGGTGGTGACAGTGGAGCGGAACGATTCCTCGTCGTCCGCGATCAAGATGGAGCATGCGTTTCGGGTCATTGACATTTCCCTTCCAAAGATCAGAGCGGGAGAGCAACAGAAAATGTGCTCCCTTTTCCCTCCTGAGACTCCACCCAGATTTTTCCGCGGTGTGCTTTAGCAATTATCCTGCAAATCGCCAAGCCAAGTCCGGACGCCTTCAGGTCGGAAGCTTTGCCAGTGATTAGTTGCTTAAATTTATCGAATATGAAAGGCAACTCATTGTTTGGTATCCCGATTCCCGTATCCGAAATGTCGATCTGTATGCATGGCTTTTCTTTCTTCTCCAGCTCGTCGACCATCATGTTCTTTACGGCCCTGACAGTTACCGTCCCACCGTCTCGATTGTACTTAATTGCGTTGTTAACCAGGTTCGATAACATCTGTTCTGTCTTGTTCTGGTCAACGTTGATCTCTGGGAGTCCTGGTTCGATATCCAATTGAATCGAGCGGTTCTGCGCGCGCGCGAGGATCTGCAGCCATTGAACGACTCGCTTCAACAACTCCTCAAGATTCGTCGGTTTCTTGTCTAGATGGAGTTTGCCCGCTTCGAGAACGGTCAGGTCGAGCGCATCTTTTACGATAGTGAGAACTCCCTCCGTGGTTGTATCGATGTACTTCAAGAGCTGTTCCTGCTGCTCAACGAGGGGCCCGGCCATGCCGTTAGTGATGTAGCGAAGGGTTGTTTTCATCGAGTTGAGTGGGGTATGAATGTCGTGGAGGAGCATCGAGTTGAATTCTGTCTGCAGCAATTCGACTTTCTGTTCCGCATCGCGAGCGCGAAGGATGGAGCGAACCCGTGCACTCAGTCCATCAGAGTCGATCGGTTTGGTGAGAAATTCACTCGCCCCGAGCTTCATGCACTGCACTGCAATCCGGACCTCCTCATACCCCGTCAACATGATAACCTCGATGCCCGGGTGGTGTTCCTTGACATACTTGAGTACTCCAATGCCGTCAACGCCGGGCATCCTGACATCGAGGAGAATGAGGTCAATCGGCTTCGATTGTACGGTTGCGATTGCCTGTTCTCCGTCCGCTGCACTCTGAACATCGTAGCCGTCATCTTTCAACCACGATGCGAGCATCTGCCGGAAAAGGTCCTCGTCGTCGACCACCAAGATGCGCGCACTCATCTTTCACCTGAAGCCATTTCAAGTCTTACCTGATTTGGATGACGATGTTGTATGAG
>JAZGDX010000186.1:0-5188 GCA_036478305.1 Bacteroidota bacterium | reverse complement strand
TACGGGATCCTCTCAGTGTTTTGTCAATTCTACAGCAAGCCAACGTTGTTGTTCAAGGTTTCTCCTAATGCGTTTTCTCCAAGGCCGAAGGTGTACTCCGGGCTTCTTCGTCTCGATTTCTCTCGGAGACCCTCGCATGCTGTAAAGGACGAACGCTTGTTCCGGAAGGTGGTGCGGTCCACCTTCGGAATGCGCCGGAAAACCCTCCTCAACAGTCTGAAGTATGCGGATTTCCCGCGGACGAACGGGGCTTTCTGGAAAAAAGTCGATTTTGACCTGTCGAGAAGGCCGGAAGACCTCACAGTCGAGGAATTTGTCAATCTCACCAACCGAATCGCAGAATCAATTGAGCATGGATAAAGTCGTCAACACGGAAAACGTGCGTATGCCAGATTCAGTTCTGAAGCAGCACCGCGGTACGCGATCGATCGAAGTGGATGACGAGTTGATGGAGGATATCAGGGAACTCATCCGGGGAGGTGCGCGAACCGTGATGCTCAATATTTTCGCCGACCTCCATCCTGCCGACATCGCCGACATCCTCGAGCATCTGGCGCCGGGTGACCGGTTGGTGCTTTTCGAGCTTCTCGACGCGCGAGTAAGCAGTGAAGTGCTGCTGGAACTTCATCCCGAGGTGAGGCAGTCGCTCTTGGAAGGGTTGAGCTCCCAACGCCTGACGAGCATCGTCAGTCAACTGGATTCTGACGACGCAACGGACCTCGTGGCTGAGTTGCCGGAGGAAGTAGCCCAGAAAGTGCTGGAGGCCATTCCGAAAGAGGATTCCGAGGAAGTGCAGGACCTCCTGCGCTATCCGGATGATACTGCCGGCGGTATTATGGCGCGGGAATTCATTGCGGTGAATCGGAAGGCAACGATCAAGAGGGCGCTCCGAGAAGTTCGCAAAATGGCGAAACAAGGTGGTGAGGTGTATAACGTCTACGTCGTGGACGACGACGGCAGAATATGCGGCTATCTACCTCTCCAAAACTTGGTAATTCATAGCCCAAACCGCAAGATCTACAAAGTGATGGATCCCGATGTCATCAGTGTGAAGGCCGATGTGGATCAAGAGGCGGTGGCTGAGATCTTTAAGAAATACGACATCCTTTCACTGCCGGTTGTTGATGGTGACAATCATGTCATCGGTCGGATCACCGTGGACGACGTCGTTGATGTCATCGTAGAAGAAAATACGGAGGATATCCAGAAGATGGCGGGTCTGGCTGGTGCAGAAACTGCAGGCTCGACGATATTCCAGGTCTCCCGGATTCGACTCCCTTGGCTGCTCCTTGCGTTCGCCGGAGAACTTGTTTCAGTCTTCGTTCTGCAGAGCTTTCAGGCGTCGATCGAGAAGATCGTTGCCGCTGCATTCTTTATACCGATTGTCATGGCAATGGGAGGTAATGCTGGCATACAGTCATCAGCTCTCGTTGTCAGGGGACTGGCGACTGGAGAAATCTGGCTCGGCAGGACCCGCAAGCGTGTGCTGAAAGAAATGGGGGTGGCTTTGCTGAATGGCTTGATTCTCAGCTCGCTTATTTTTGCCATCTCGTCAATCTGGTTCAACGATGCTCTTTTCGGCATGACGGTTGGGATATCACTGCTGGTGGTAGTGGCAAACGCTACTATTGTTGGCGCATTGGTTCCGTTGGGGCTCGCAAAACTCCGAATTGACCCGGCCATTGCAACCGGTCCATTCATAACGACCTCTAATGATGTTGTTGGACTCCTGATCTATTTCGGCTGCATGACATTTATTTACCTCCGATAGAACTCAGATAGTCTTGAACTGGTGAATCGATGTACCTGAAGCATATCTGCTCCTACCTGCGAACGTCTGATTTTGTCACGATTATTTTCGTGACGTCTCTGTCGTTCGTAAACGTTATTTTTTCCTCGAAGATATTATTTTGGTGGATCCTAGTTCTGGTGAACACGGCATTCACGGTCGGACTTTTCGTTGTTGCGTATTACGATGGGAAACGGTACAGCAGGCTCTTGCGCTTCATCCACGACTGGTACATCATTCCCATCATCTTTTTCGGGTTCAAGGAAGTGTATTTCATGGGCTATCCAATCCATGGGAAAGATTACGACGAACTTTTGATTTACCTCGATTACGCACTGTTTGGAGCTAATCCGACAGAGTGGTTCATGCAATTTGCTAACCCGCTTCTGACGGAAGTTCTACAGGTAGCTTACTTTTCTTACTATTTCATCCTGGTTTCGGTCGGCTACGAACTGTTCCGTGACAAGAGTTTCCCGGAGTTTCAGTATGCAGCATTCTTGTTCGCGTATGCATTCTACCTGTCGTACATTGGATATTTTCTCCTACCAGCCGTTGGTCCACGGTTTATTCTTCACGATTTTCAAGCTCTGGACTCAGACCTTCCCGGGCTTTTCTTTACGGAAATTATACGGACGGTCATTAACGCTGGCGAGTCGATGCCGGTGGGAGCAACAAATGCATTCGAATTGGCTCAGCGTGACGTTTTTCCGAGTGGTCACACGATGCTGACGTTCATCGCGATGTATCTCTCCTTTCAGTATCGGCTAAAGGTGCGGTGGGTGAACTTTACTCTCGGTGTTCTCTTGGTCATTTCAACGGTATACCTGCGGTACCACTACGTAGTCGATATCGTCGCTGGAATAATGTGGTGGGTGGCATGTGTGTGGAGCGCGCCGAAAATTCATTTGTGGTGGGTCGCAAAGCAAAGGGAACTCAGTTTGCGGGAAGCCCCGGTTCCGACTGCTTGATTTTCTGCTGGATTTTCCGTAAGTTTTAAAAACGATGGCGTCGGTACTTCCGACGTTACGATCGGTGTGCAAATGGCTGGATCTGTTGAGCCTCCTGTGACTGTGCGTAGGAATTCCCATGAGAAAGCGAAACGTTACAATCGCATCCGGATTACCCTCTCCCTCCTCGAAACCATCTTCCTGTTTTCTTTCGTTGTAATCATAGTCCTATCCGGTCTCTCACGAATCGTCGCTGAACTCGCGCTCGGAGTGACCGACAACACATATCTTGCTCTCTTGATGTTCGCTGCTGCCTTCGGGTTGCTCGAAATCGTTGGCCTGCTCCCGCTAGCGTTCTACTCCGGTTTCATCCTTGAACATAAGTATGATCTTTCGAACCAATCAGTCGGACGATGGGTTTGGGAGAAGGGAAAATCGGTTCTTGTCTCCATCCCGATTGTCGTACCCATTCTTCTGGTGTTCTATTTTTTCCTCAGAGAACTTGGCAACCTTTGGTGGCTGCCCGTAAGTGTGATCGTCTTACTCTTTTCCGTTGTCCTGGCTCGATTAGCGCCAACTCTCATTTTCCCTCTGTTCTACAAATTTACGCCGCTGGAGGAGGGTTCATTAAGGGAAAGAATACTGCACCTGTGTACTGACGGGGGACTGAGGGTGGAGGGTGTTTTTTCGTTCAACATGAGCAAGAACACAAAGAAAGCGAATGCAGGGTTCACAGGCGTTGGGAAGTCAAAACGGATCATCTTGAGCGATACACTACTGACCAATTTTTCAGAAGAAGAGATCGAGACAGTGTTCGCGCACGAACTCGGCCATTATAAGCGAGGCCATATCTGGAAAGGTATCCTCACCGGGATGGTAAGTACGTTTGCCGGTCTGTTCTTAACTGCACAACTCTACGGAGCCTCGCTTTCCTGGTTTGGTTTCACCAGGGTCGATGATCTTGCCGCGCTTCCGGTTCTGTCTATCTGGTTGGGGATATACGGTCTCGTGACGTCTCCTCTGAACAATGCATTGTCGCGACGGTTTGAACGCGAAGCAGACCAATTCGCGTTGGGCAAAACAAACAACCCCGATGCATTTATCTCCACCATGAAGAAACTTGCTGAGCAGAACCTTGCAGATGTTTCTCCGCACCCGATCGTTGAGTTCCTGTTCTACAGTCACCCATCGATTGAAAAGAGGGTGAGGTTTGCTGAGAGTTTTGAACAGCGATGATCGTCGCCGTCGTCAAAATAGTTCTGGTTGTCTTATGGACGATCCTGTTTTCCAGCCTGGCCCTGATCGGGTTGCCCTTTAACAAGGGCGGAAAGTTTTTTAACTGGGTGGGAATACGCTGGTCTCGGGCTATTTTGCGAATTTGCCGTGTCAATGTCATTGTGGATGGCGTCGAGAATCTCGATTTATCCAGTACATATATCTATGTGTCCAACCATGCCAGCATGTTCGATATACCGGCGATCATGGGGTACATTCCGGATCAAATTCGGCTGGTTGTCAAGAAAGAGCTCGGGGCGATACCTCTGTTCGGGTGGGCAGTGCGCACAGGAGGATACATTATGATCAACCGCAGGCATGGCCTGGAGGCGATGCGGAGTCTGGAGAAAGCGGCTGAGACCACCCGGGGGGGAGCCTCCATCGTACTGTTTCCTGAAGGGACCCGAACAAAAACGGGAAGGCTGCAGCCGTTCAAACGAGGTGCATTTAGCCTTGCAATCAGGGCCGGCGTACCGATTGTCCCTTTGACGATCAACGGCAGCTACAAAATTTTGCCGAAGTCAAAACTTCGGATATATCCGGGGACAATTCAGTTAAAGCTGAGCAAGCCAATCCCGACGAACGACGCGGACGGGAAACAGGGAGAAATCAAGCTGATGGAGCAGGTCCAGGCAGTGATCCGACAGCATTACATCGACCAATGAATTGAGGTGCGCTATGGGAGTGAGCATTAAAGATGTCGAAGATGTTGCTTTGCTCGCGCGACTTCACTTTGGTGAGAAAGAGAAGCAAAAGTTTACGGAACAGCTCAATAGAATTCTGGAGTATATGGAAAAGCTCAACGAACTCGACACTTCAAACGTCGAGCCGCTTTCCCATGTCGTGGAGCAAACGAATGTCTTTCGAGAGGATGCCGTGAAGCCTTCTGCGCCCGTCAAGGAAATCCTGAAGAATGCACCATCCCCAACGGAAAAATTCTTCAAGGTGCCGAAGGTGATCAAACCGTGACCCGGTCAAAGCCACACGTCATTGGGGTTATCCCTGCACGATTCAATTCAACGCGGCTGGCGGGGAAACCGCTCATCGATCTTTCCGGTAAGCCAATGGTGCAGCACACCTACGAACGAGCATCGCGGGCGGGATCGCTGGGCGCGGTGCTGGTAGCCACCGACGATGGGCGAATCTACCAGGCGGTGAAGGAGTTTGGCGGCACGGC
>JAZGDX010000185.1:0-2447 GCA_036478305.1 Bacteroidota bacterium | reverse complement strand
CCAAAGATCCTCGTGACGGGTGAATCAGTGCTCGTGGACGAAGTGGCATCGGTTTGTTCACGGCAATTCGATGTACGCACAAGGTACAATGATGTGAAGGGGCGTCGGGTACTCCCGGGCTCGAGACCCATTCGTCAGACTAACATCATCCCGAAAAGCGTTCTGCTGGCAATCGAGGCAACCAACACTTCGACTGAGGAGAAGAAGAAGAACCTGATGGACCTCGATGACGCCCTCCCTCTTGTCACACCCATACTGACCTCTTCGGTCACCGTCAGCATAGCAGAGCAGGCAACATGGACGAGGTTCCCGCAGCGACTTGTCGGTTTCGCGGCATTCCCGACACTTTTCACCAACGACCTCATAGAACTCGCTCCCGGCGTTCGTACGACCAGAGAGTCTATCGACCGGGCGAAAGAGGTCCTTTTTCAGACGGGGAAGCAGGTTTCCGTCGTGCAGGATCGCGTGGGACTTGTTCTTCCGCGAATCTTGTGCATGCTCATCAACGAGGCCTGTTTCGCTTTGATGGAGAACGTGGCGTCACCTCAGGACATAGACACTGCTATGAAACTTGGAATGAACTATCCGTGGGGACCCATCGAGTGGGGCGAGAAAATCGGAATGCGCCAAGTGTACGCTGTAATCAAATCAATCCATGATGATCTCGGTGAGGATCGTTACCGACCCGCTCCACTGCTCAAGCAACTGGCGTCTGCCGGTGAACTTTGGAAGAATTGAATTCACGGCGTCGTTCGCTAGGGTTTTCAACTATCAGCCAACAGACTTAATCCAAAAGGCCCTCACTATGCAAGAAACTCCAGAACAATACAGACAGCGCATCCTCGGATATGCTGCAAACAAAGCTCCGCTGAAGATACTCAGAGAAACACCGATCAAGATCAGTGGACTCATTCGAGGTCTGTCGAAAAAACAGATGCGCACACATCCCGGTCCAGAGAAATGGTCCATCGCCGAAATTATCGCTCACCTCGCGGATACAGAGCTCGCGATGGGGTTCCGATACCGTCAGATCTTGAGTCGGAACGGAATTCCTCTTCAGGCCTATGATCAAGAAGCGTGGGCAGACAACGGGAGGTACAACGACATCGATCCCAGGGAGTCCCTTGCTCTGCTCAGCGCCGTGCGAGCGGCGAACCTCAGTCTGCTGAAGTCGATGCCGCATTCCCGGTGGTATCACTACGGCATGCACGAAGAGCGGGGCAAGGAGACCATGCGCACCATCGCTCTTCTCGAAACAGGTCACGACATTAATCACTTGCGACAGATTGAGACAATCGCGAAGGAAGCGAAGCGACGGAAGTAGCGCGATGAGTGGAATGAATTCTCCGATACACGTGCCACGTTTCAGCCAACAGTTCCAAACCGCCTGTTTGCACTTCACCCGAGAAAGCCTTAAATTGACCGCAAGAAACATCGTCGTTATCGTTATGAGTCTGAAATCTGAAGGAGCCAGACGGTGCAGCAAGCGATCAACGTCCTTATGGTCGAGGATGACCCGGCCTACGCTGGTGCAGTCAAACAGGTGTTGCTCCGTTCCACTGAGGCGAAATTCGCTGTCGCACACGCTACCTCCGGCGAAGAGTGTTTCCTCCAGCTCCCAAACATTCCTGCTCCGGACCTAGTGCTCGTTGATTACTGGCTTCCCGACACAACAGGTGTCATGGTTGCAAAGAACTTGATGGAAAAAAAAGTCCAGGCACCGATTATCCTTCTCACAAGCAATCAAGAGTTCGGCACAGCCGTTGAGGCTCTCAAGATGGGTCTCTTTGACTACTTGGTAAAAGACCAAGTTCCGGTGACCATTATGCCGCGCACCATCATCAATCTTCGTGAACGCTACGAGCTTAGACGGAAGCTCGAGCAATTGGAGGCGGAGCGTGATCGCCTGGAGACGATACGGCGGCTGTCGGCGACACTGCACGACCGCATCAACAACTCGCTGGGGACTATTCAGCTAGCAACAGACATCTTGAGAAAGAGAGAAATGTCGGTGGCCGAACGCGTGGGACACTGCAACACAATCTTCGAACAGGTCGGCAAGATCGTTGACGTCCTTCAAAAACTCAGGGAGATCGACAAAGAGATAATTTTCCGGTCGGCCGGACAGGAAATGTATAAGGTCTAGAAAGCTTCTTCACCAACAGGTTTATCCCGCCCCTCCGCCCCTGATTCAGCCATTGTCAGACCTCGATGGAGAACGAACCGAGATCCTAGTCGTGATGAAAATGAGAAACGAAGCAGTCATTATCGATGCGATTCGGACGCCAGTCGGAAAGTACGGCGGAATCCTTCGTTCAGCTCGACCGGACGACCTAAGTGCGAATGTGATCAAGTCGCTTGTTACACGCACGAAACTCGATCCAGCTTTCGTCGAAGACGTGATGTGGGGTTGTGCTAACCAAGCGGGAGAGGATAACCGGAACGTT
>JAZGDX010000184.1:0-6406 GCA_036478305.1 Bacteroidota bacterium | reverse complement strand
CTCGATAGCGCCACCGCAGAGCCACCCTCCACTGAAGAAGAAGTTGAATTGTCTGCGCCCGGTTCTCCCCCTCCAAATCCAACAGCATCGAGCTTTCAACCTACTTATCGAAAGAAATACCGCGGTGCGCCGATTCTTATCGATCGAGGAGTAGAATACCTCGGTTTCCGAATCTCATACAATTTTGGGACCCAGAAGGGTAAGATCGATGTCGGCGATACGGAAATCGAAAAGGGGTACTATCACGGCAATGTGATTAAAAAGGTGGAAAGCAATGTGCTGTTCGTTTCGGACGGTCACTACACCACATGTGATCGTCCCGAGCCTCACTACTATTTTTTCAGTCCAAAGATGAAGGTGTTCGTCGGTGATAAAGTCATCGCTGAACCCGTCGTTCTCTACATTTCAGACGTTCCGGTCTTTGCCATTCCCTTCGGTGTATTTCCAAACAAAAGTGGGCGCCGTTCTGGAATCATTGCCCCAGCCTATGGAGATGACGCGCGTCGCGGACGATACGTGAGCCACCTGGGCTACTACTGGGCTATCAACGACTATTTGGGTTGGAGCATCAAAGGGGATTGGTACACGCAAGGTGGATGGGCTCTGAACTCCGACTATCGGTACGCGCTCCGGTACAAATTTACGGGTTCGGTAAGAGGTGAGTACCGGCGCCTTCATGTTGGAGAGTCCGATGACCCTGATCGGACGGAGGAGAAATCGTACCGGGCATCTTGGGCGCACAATCAAACGCTGAGTCCAACAACTCGCCTCGATGTGAATTTTACTTTTACCAGCAATAACTCCTACCTTACCACGAACAATCTTAACCAGGCACTCGATCAGGTGATCTTCTCGAACGCGACGCTCTCAAAGCGGTGGGAGGGAAGCAACAACAGCATGACGGTCAACGTTTCGCGTCGACAGAATTTACTTGACGGGACGCGGGGAGAGACCTTGCCGAACGTGAAGTTCAACCACGTCCAGAGTTATCCCTTCCGGCGGGAAAAAGAACGGCGTGGCTTAACAGGCGGAGAAGAAGCAAGCTTGAAGTGGTACGAATTGATCGGGTACAGCTACAATTCGGAATTTCTCAACAGGAGGAGAAAAATCAAATCGTTTTCCGGCATCGCGACCACGGACGGCTTTGAGCGCGACGAGCGCAGGGGCGTCAATCATGTGCTCCGATTCAACGCCTCCCCGAAATTGGGGCACTTCTCCATCAGCCCGTTCATCAACTATGCGGAAAAGTGGTACGACAAAAGTATTGAGAAGGTCTTCGACCCCGTCGACAGCGTGATCGTGACCAAAGACATACAGGGATTCCGGAGTGTTCGCTTCTTTTCCATCGGTGTGTCGGCCGGCACCAAGTTCTACGGCATAGTCCAGCCGGACGTCTTTGGAGTATCATCCATTCGCCACACGGTGACACCGCGTCTGTCTTTCAACTTTCAGCCGGATTGGTCGGACCCGAAGTTTGGATTCTGGGGAACTGTTTTCGATCCTAAACGGAACGTTGAGGTCAACTACAGCTTTTTCGAGCGGGAAGTGTTCGGCGGGGCCCCGAGGGGTGAAGTGCAGAGTCTCAACTTCAACGTGTCGAACCTGTTCGAGATGAAGTCTCTCCCGAGCGACACCTCTCAGGAGGTCAAGAAGTACCAGCTTCTCCTGATGAATGCTAGTTTGTCCTACAATTTCGCAGCGGATAGCCTGCGGTTTTCCGAGCTCGGTCTTTCCTATCGCACGAGTGTTGGAAGTGTTCTGAGCTTGAGCGGGAACAGCAACTTCAATTTTTACAGATTCGATCCCGTGGCGGGGACGCGTGTGAACAAATTCCTGCTCGATCTCGGGGAGGGTATTGCACAGCTCACGAGCTTTGGCATCAGTGTTTCGCTCTCACTTCGCGGAGATCGGAAATCCAGCTCTCAGGGTCCGATTGTTGAGCAGTTTCAGTCACCGGCAGCTGCTCTTGCGGGTCGAGGTCGCGCGTTCTTTAGTGAGTTTGAGAAAGGGCAAACCGATTTCAGCATCCCCTGGAATTTAAACCTGACGTGGAATTTCAACCAGAATCAGCGAGATCCCACTCGAAAATTCCGTTCCTCGAATATCCGTGCGAACCTTGGATTCAACCTGACGCGGAATTGGAAGATAACGATGAGCGGAAGTTACGACATCGTCAACAAGGAGGTTGCTGTGCCGAGCGTCAACGTCTATCGGGACCTCCACTGCTGGGATTTGAATTTCAACTGGGTCCCTCGCGGCATTTATCGCGGATTTCGGCTTGAGATTCGCGTCAAGGCACCGCAGCTACGGGATTTGAAGATCACAAAGCAAGGCAGCGCGCGCGGGATATTTTGAGAGGACCGCAGAGCTGATGGTCGAAAAGCTTCAGGAGATTCAGGGAAAAGTACGACGCGAAGGGTAACTAAGGAAAGAGCGTGCGTGTCTATGCCGATTGCTTGCGCTCTTCAAACAAATAGATCGGGTCTTTTCGCCTTAGAATCGTCTCCTTCGTGATTACGCACTTTGTGATGTTGGACCGAGTAGGAAGGTGATACATGATGTCCAGCATCACATATTCGATGATTGAGCGAAGCGACCGCGCTCCCATTCCACGCTGAACGGCTGACTGCACGACAGCTTTGAGGGCTGCCTCGTCGAACGTAAGCTCCACCCCCTCCATCCGGAATAGCTTCTGATACTGTTTGATGATGGCGTTCTTCGGCTCTCTCAGGATTTTGAGAAGTGCGTCGTCACTGAGAGCGTGCAAGGTGGCGACAACAGGAAGTCGGCCGACAAATTCAGGGATCAATCCAAACTTCAGTAGATCCTCCGGTTCGACGCTCGCCAGATATTCATCCGAAGTACTTTCTTTCCTGCTCTTGACTCGAGCACCGAACCCCATCGGATTCTGATTGACTCTGCGCCCGATGATCTTGTCCAAATCATCGAACGCCCCGCCGCAAATGAAGAGGATGTTCCTCGTATTGATGTTGATCAAGCTCTGCTCAGGATGCTTCCGACCGCCTTTGGGTGGAACCCCCGAGATCGTTCCTTCAAGGATCTTGAGGAGTGCCTGCTGAACCCCTTCACCGGAAACGTCCCGTGTGATCGATGCGCTGTCGCTCTTCCGCGCAATCTTGTCGATCTCGTCGATGTAGACGATGCCCCGTTCAGCCTTTTCGACGTTGTACTCCGCGTTCTGGAGCAAGTGGGCGAGAATAGTCTCCACATCATCGCCGACGTATCCGGCTTCTGTTAATGTCGTGGCGTCTGCGATCGCGAAGGGCACCTCGAGGATGCGAGCAAGGGTCTGGGCCAGCAGCGTTTTGCCGGTACCCGTGGGACCAATGATGAGGACGTTGCTCTTCTCGATTTCCACATCGTCGAAATTGTGCAGATATTCCCTGGAGTCGATGCGCTTGTAATGATTGTAGACGGCGACGGCGAGGATTTTCTTGGCGTGGTCCTGCCCGATCACATAGTCGTCGAGCGCTCTCTTGATCTCGGGCGGAGTGAGTCCCAGATGCGACCGACCACGTTTGGTGGTGAACGCCGCGATGTTATTGCGAATGATGTCGACCGAGTTGGACACACAGACATCGCAGATGTAGACGTTGGGACCGGCGATGATGCTCTGGACCTCCTCTGGAGTACGCCCACAGAACGAACACTGAATTTTTTCCTCGGTCTTCGGCTGTTGGGTCATCATCGGTCTTTCATTTATCTTTCCGGGGCTCGCGCGGCTTTTTCGTCAGGATGTTGTCGATCAAACCGTATGTCTTCGCCTCATCCGGCGCCATGTAGTAGTCCCGGTCTGAGTCTTTTTCGATTTGATCGATTGGCTTTCCCGTGTGAACGGCAATAATTTCGTTGATCTTTTTCTTCATTCTCATGATCTCTTCAGCTTGGATCCTGATGTCGGATGCAGTGCCTTGCGTCCCACCCCACGGCTGATGAATCATGATCCGCGCATTGGGAAGAGAGGTTCTCTTACCCTTCGTGCCTCCTGCGAGGAGGATTGCTGCCATGCTGGCCGCCATTCCGATGCAGATCGTCGAAATGTCGGGTCGAATATACTGCATGGTGTCATAAATAGCAAGTCCGGCCGATAAGCTCCCTCCAGGACAATTGATGTAGAGATTGATGTCCTTATCGGGATCTTCCGCCTCAAGGAAGATCAGCTGAGCAATGATGAGGCTGGAAATCTCATCGTTGAGGGGAGCGCCGATGAACACAATCCGCTCCTTAAGGAGGCGAGAAAAAATGTCGTACGCACGCTCGCCTCGAGGCGTCTGCTCGACGACGATTGGTACCAGTTGATTGTACGTGCTCATGGTCTTCTGTCGTATCCTTTCTACTGTTGGAGATCTGGTTTTTCTTCTTGTATAACTTCTTTAATTTTGACGTTATCCTTCAGAAACTTCATAAGTTTGTCTGACTGGATCTTGTCGTGGGCAACACGCGACGACTGGTAATACTGAACGAGCCGATCCTTCTCGATGCCGACGTTTTTGGATTCCTTTTCAGCAAGGGCTTCGACGTCACCGTCATCAACGGAGATCTGTTCCGCTTTGAGAATTCGCTCTCTGATGAGAAACCATTTCGCCTGCCAGATCGCATGGGCGCGATTCTCGCTGCGAAACTTCTCCTCGTCGAAATCCTTCGGGAGTTTTTTATTTGGCTGCTTGTTCTTGATGTCCTCGATCAAAGAATCAAGAATGGCTCGCACCATGGACTTGGGCGCAGGGATATCATGCTGCTTGATGATCTCAGCGACGATTGCGTCGTAGAGCTGGCGTTCGCTCTGTTCTTCCCAAAAATGTTCCAGGTCTTCCTTGAGGGATTTGCGGAATTGCTCGACCGCCTCAATCTTTCCCTTGGTGATTTTCTTCACAAGACCGTCATTGAATTCCGGTAACGTAATCTTTTCGACCTTCTTCACGCTCAACGAAAGTGGCACGGTGTGCTTGTGCTCACCGTGGCTCGATTCAAATTGCACCCGGTGCTCGTTTCCTACCTTCGTGTGCTTGAGTGAATCCTTGATCTGTGGGATGATTTGTGGATCCGCAAGGTACAGGCGCATATTTTCCTTCTTTTTCCCGATCATAGGAAGACCGGAGCGATCGAGCTCTTGCAGGTCGACAGTGACAAGGTGCTCGTCATCTGTGACCTCTTCCACCTCAGCGGTCGTGTGGTTGATTCTGCGCAGCCGGTCGATCTCATGCTCTAGTTCCTCTTCGGTAACAGGGTGCATCATCTTCTGGACGGAGAAGCCCTTGTATCGATTCAGCTCAAATGCTGGCTTCACTTCGTACTTTACCCGGAATCGTAATCCCGCACCGCGCCGATAATCCATGTCCACAAGAACAGGCTGTCCCACCGGATCGATGTTTTTATCGTCCACTGCTCTTCGATAAAGATCGTTTGTTATCTCGTCCAGAGACTCCTGCTCGATCGCCTCCCCGTAGAGTTTCTTGATCATCGAGAGAGGTGCTTTACCCTTGCGGAATCCTTTGACCTCGATTTTCGGTCGGGCTTTGTTGTATGCTTTCTCAAAGTGCAGGACGAGCTCGTTGGCCGAGATATTTATCTCCATTTCCTGCTCGCTTTCAGTGACATCGTTGACGGTTACTTCCAATCCGACCCTCCCTCAAGTGTTTGCGGATACTCATGATGTCTGTTCCCCGGCCGGGAGGAACCGTGCCGAGGGTGAGAGTGGAACTTTCAGGTCCTTTCGGAGATTGCGAGAACTTTTTCTGCGCGTAGAGAGGAATTTTCCGCCAGACCACATGGCGGGCCTGCCCGACTGCTTGTGCCGCGGGAGAGACTCGAACTCTCATGTCCTTTCGAACACTGGATCCTAAATCCAGCCTGTCTGCCAATTCCAGCACCGCGGCATCGGCGGGCGTCCTGAACTCTCGGTGCGAACTCAGGCTCTCGAGGTCTGGACTTACCACGGAATCCTATTGCGAAGAACCTCGTGTATTCGTTCGGAAGAAATTGCTTCGAGCGATAGATTATTGTGGTTCTGTTACCTCACTCGCGTCGACATGCTCGAAGTGGATCTTCACAAGGATATCCAAGATACGCGTTTTCCGTTTAAACTTCAACTTTACGACGGAGCAAACAAGAATGGTGGGAGTGTGTGAAGGAACGAGCAGCGGATTCCACTGGTATTTTTTTTGGATCTCGTCAAGTCTCTGCATAAACTCGATTGCGGTCTGATCTTCCGGGTCGAGCTGAAGCGCATTCGTGTAGTAGTCGCGTGCTTTCGGGAAGTTCTTCAAGTTCTGAAACGCCAGTCCAATCTGGATGTTGGTGTCGTAGCTCTTCGGGTTCAGTTCGAGAGCTTTGCGGTACTGGTCAATCGCCTCACCGAATTTACTCGTCGCGTTGTACGCGTAAC
>JAZGDX010000183.1:0-2600 GCA_036478305.1 Bacteroidota bacterium | reverse complement strand
CAACGACCACAGCGACGAAGGTGTTCGAGGCTGAGCAGGCAATCAAGGACGGCGCTCAGGAGCTGGACATGGTCATCAACGTCGGGATGTTGAAATCCGGTGAGCATGAATATGTCGAAAACGACATATTCACTGTCGTTAGCAGAGCAAAACGCCTTGGCGCGCTGACGAAGGTGATCCTGGAAGCTGCCCTACTCACCGATGAAGAGAAAATCAAGGGCTGCCTCCTCTCAAAACGTGCGGGGGCCGATTTCGTGAAGACATCGACGGGATTCAGCAAAGGCGGCGCGACCGTCGGAGATGTGACCCTCATGCGAAGGGTAGTCGGGAGCGCAATGGGCGTAAAGGCGGCGGGCGGGGTCCGGAGTCGCGAGGACGCGCTGTCGATGGTGGCCAGTGGTGCTGACCGGATCGGAGCAAGCGCAAGCGTGAAAATTGTTTCCGGCGAGACAGAGTCGGAGCCGGGGTACTGAGGTTGTGGCCACGGGCGAACAGCCAACCTCTCGACCTGCCCAACTTCGGGATCGATAGTTGAAACAAGAATCGAAAGATTCATCGAAGTAGATTGATGTCCGGTCGTCACGACTCAGCAATCCTGAATCGGGTGCGAACGATGCTGGCACAGAGGCTGAAATTGCTGCTTCTTGGAGGGGCGATACTTCTTTCACTCCAGTGCTCAGGCGGGTCCCAGGTATCTGAGGATGAGGAAGACCAGCGAGAGCCGGTCAGACCGCAAGAGTATGAAGAGTCGTTTCGACCAGGCGACTACGACCCGAGCCTTTCTGAAATTCTCGAACAGCTGACTGATACTGAACAGCCCGAATCCGATACCACCACGACGGCAGTAACGATCCTAGCGGACACGGTTCAAGGATTTCGCGTTCAGGTCGTGAGCACATCGGACATCGAAGAGGCCAGCTATCTTCGCGATAGTGTTTCTGTCTTCCTGCCCGATGACTGGGTATATGTTATATACCATACGCCTTACTACAAAGTCCGCGTTGGAGATTTCCTGTCTCGAATAGAAGCGAACCGGATGTCGTTATTCCTCCGGAAGAATGGCTTTAGTGACGCATGGATCGTACCAGACCGAGTGCTGAAACCTCCTCCGCCAAAGGTTTTCTCACCGAGAATCCCCAGGCCTTAGGTCGACGAGTAATCGATTCAGTCGATCCTAATTCTGACTCCTTCGACGGGCCATCGTGCTCTCACCCTAATCGTGTCGGGATAAACCGTAAATCGCTCCGATGGACGGAAAGGAAACGGCCTTCCGAAGCTGTAGGACCCACTCTCATCTTCATCGCGATAGGCGTCGATGACATACATGCCCTCAACAACGTCCGAAATTTCGAACGCTCCCGATCTCGGTCTGCGGATCATGTACCTTTCTTTTGAGTCGCCATTCACACGGCGCGCCGTCAAGATAACATCTCCTTTTGTGTGTTCCTCCTGAACGTCCGCCACTTCTCCTTCTATCGATCCAAGCATTTTATCATCCATTGTCTCGAACTTGAGTTTCACGGTATCCTGACGTCCGCGATTGCCGTTCAGGTCAACCAAAGAGTCCATCGCGAGAGCGACGGCGTACCACATCTTTCTTTTCCATTTCGGAACCGGTTCGAACTGGATTGAAGCCTCTGAGGTCCAACGAACCAGCCCTTGAACTGCTGCTCCCGTACTGTCTACGACAGTCAACGATCGCTCAACCGGCAGGTGTCGGACAGCATCATCAAAATGGAGGTCAAGGGCACTGCTGAACGGTACGCCTCTCGCAGAATCCCGTATTGACGTGAACAAGAGTTCCGGGGCACGCTCGTCCAGGGTATCACTCGCCTGAAACAAGCTCGAACGTGCTTCCGGTCTGATGGGATTAGCCAGATGGTCGGAAACTGCCGAGATCGTCACGCGATACATTGCCGAGGTATCCTGCGTCGCGGTAACCACGGTGAACACCTCTGGATTTTGAGCGTGAGAGAACACACTGAGAACGTCGACAACAGTGCCTCTTAGAGTGTCACGGATGGAGATCGCTTTTTGCCAAGGAATCGAAGGTTGAACGGGTTCATTGAACCGAATCTCAAGGTGGCTACGATCTGGTGATTTTGCACCCACGAGGATCGGTCCCGAGGTGTCCTCCTTCGCGAGCCGGAAACGAACACCCGACACTGTAGGCTGATCGCTGGTCAACGTTACGCCGCTCTGGGGAACTCCGTACGCATCCACTTCAGGGTCGTAGAGCAAGTTTCGGTACACGTCCCTCACCGTAAAAAGGCGATAGTCTCCGAGGGCAACGAAATTGAGAGCAAACAAGCCCCCTTTCCCCGTCTGGGTAACATAATCCGGCTTGGTTACTGATGGGTTGAGCGTGTCGGGCTGATGATGATCGAGTCGATATCCGAAGACCATGATACCTTCTGGCTCATCATCGTATACGCGCCCTTCGATGATTCCAGGATCGATCACGTCGCCAGTGGAAAAGGCGAGAGTGTGAGCGGCGGCCATCCGGTTTCCCGCGCGGGTGTCAACGACATCTGTCCCGATGTTCACGACGTATGTCGTGTTCTTCTTGAGTGTTTCATCGAACCGAACCTTCACCTTTC
>JAZGDX010000182.1:0-2310 GCA_036478305.1 Bacteroidota bacterium | reverse complement strand
ATCAGTGGTATGAACTCCGGCTGTCCACCCGAACGGTTCGTTACCGCACCTGGGAGCTGCACGGAGTGTGTGGCATCGAGCACTACCGGGTAGCCAAAAGACCGCATTATCGCAAGCGAACGCATGTCAACAACCAGGTTGTGATACCCGAAGGTCGTCCCGCGCTCGGTGAGGAGAATATTCTGATTCCCCGTCGCTTCCACTTTTGCCGCCTGGTGCTTCATATCCTCTGGAGTCAGGAACTGCCCCTTCTTGATGTTGACAACCCTACCAGTCCGGCCCGCTGCTTCCAGGATTTCGGTCTGACGCGATAAGAACGCAGGGACCTGGATCACATCGGCAACCTCTGCTGCAAGTCCAGCCTCATCCGCTGTGTGAATGTCTGTCAGGATCGGCAGCCCAAACTTCTCCTTTGTTTCGGCCAGAATCGAGAGAGCCTTCTCCATCCCGATTGAAGAGAAGGATCGACCGCTCATTCGATTTGCCTTCCTGTACGAACATTTGAATATGAGCGGGATGCGGCATTTCTTCGCGAGCTCCGCGAGTCGTGCCGCCGTCCGGATTACGAGCTCACGTCCCTCTACGACGCAAGGACCGGCGATTAGCACCAGTGGATTTCCACCACCAATCTTGACATCTCTGACTCGAACCGTACGTGCCATGACGATCCCAATAATCGAGCCCAAAATATACGAAGACGCCCCCCGAAAAACAACCTATCCCGATTCATTCACCGAGGCTGCAGACGCATTGAGAACACCCTCCGACCGTGCGACTACACAGGCAACAGCTGCGTCGCCCGCAATATTTACCACGGTTCTACTCATGTCAAGAATCCGATCGACACCGAGAATCAACGCTATGCCTTCCTCAGGGATATGCACCGCCCGAAGCACGATGATCAGCATGATGATTCCCACACCCGGAACCGGTGCGGTTCCAATCGATGCAAGTACGGCGGTCAGGAGGACGGTGAGCTGCTGACCGAGAGTGAGGTCAAACCCGTAGACCTGGGCAATAAAGACCGCCGCAACGGCCTGATACAGCGATGTCCCATCCATATTGATAGTCGCGCCAAGCGGAAGCACAAAACTTGTCACCTGTTTTGGCACGCCGAGATTTTTTTCTGTGGACTCCATATTAACCGGAAGGGTCGCCGCACTGGAACTCGTCGTGAACGCAATCAGCATAGGCTTGCGAAGCGCTCGAAAGAATTTCCTCGGGCTTACCTTCGCGACGAAGCGAACAAGCAAAGAAATCGTACCGAAAAGATGTAGCAGTAAACCTCCGACCACGGCAACCGCATACCAGAACAATGTCTGCAGAATCTCGAAGCCGAATTCACCAACTGTCGCAGCAATCAAAGCAAAAACCCCCAACGGGGCCGTCAGCATGATCAGATTGACCATTTTGATCATCGTCGCGCTGAGACTGTCGAAAAAAGCGACGAGCGGTTGCGCCTTTTCTTTTCCGACCAACGAGAGTGTCAGTCCAACCATTACAGCAAAAAAAACGATCTGGAGCATCTCGGCACTGGCGAGTGCTTCGATCGGGTTCGTAGGAACGATGTTAACAAACGTGTCGATCAGGTCAAACTCAACTTCCTGCTCGATGCGGGTCGATATATCCGGCTGGTATGCCGCCATCAGCTTTTCTTGGGATTCGGACGGAAGGCGATCCCCTGGTTTGATGAGGTTCACGATGGTGAGTCCGATCGTGATTGCAACACACGTGGTTGCTACATATATACCGATGGTTTTTCCACCGAGTCGGGCGACTTTTCGAATGTCGCCGAGAGTCGCGGCCCCGACAATCAAGGAGGCGAGGACAAGGGGGATCGCAATAAACATCAGCAGCCGCAGGAATATTGCCCCGACCGGTCTGATGAGTGTTGCAATTGTCTCCACCTTTTCTATCGAGATCGGCTCTTCATAGCGTGAGGGCTCCTCCTCATCCCGTGTGTAAACCAACAGAGTGAGATTTTTTCTCTCTGTCCTGTCAAAGCCTCTGAAAAACTGCAAAATCGCAATCTGATCGTCGCGACCGAACGTTTCACTGCTCTCTCCATGCACGAAATCCAACGATTCCCACTGTTCAATGAGCACAAGCTCTTCCGTTCCGTTCACTCGGTATCGGAGTTCGAGTTTGTGTTCGTCCACATTAAAGACGGCGCCAAAAATAGTACCGAGAAGAAGGGCAAGTAAAATCATGTTGTGCAGCTTGGGTTTTCGAAAGGAAAAATTCTCGACGAGTCGGGTCTTCGACATGCAGGATGGCTCCGGGAGATGGTGAAAGTGAATTAATTTCCGT
>JAZGDX010000181.1:0-4984 GCA_036478305.1 Bacteroidota bacterium | reverse complement strand
ACGGCTTCGACCGACTTGCCATCTCCAAGCTTGACGTGCTGGACAATTTTGACGAGATTCAAGTCTGCATTGGATATGAGGTCAATGGCAAACTGCTTAAGCATTTTCCATCTGATGTGAACACCCTTTCTAAAGTCAAACCTATCTACGAAACCTTCAAAGGTTGGAACGCAAAACTCTCCGACGCCAGAGCCTTCGCGGACCTACCTGAATCAGCGCGGAAGTACGTCGACGTGATGGAGCGGTTCAGCGGAGCGAAAATCTCGCTGATCTCCGTGGGAGCGCGGCGCGAGCAGACGGTGACGAAAAATTAGCATCGCATCTCGATCCTTGAATCCAGAGCCCAGGAGCGCCCCCCCTCCTTGGCCTGTCCCTACTATTACAACGGCTGACAACGGGGCAGGGGCGTATTCAGCACTCACCCCACCTCTTCAATAGCTTTGACCTCTCTCTCGAAAACGTCCCAAGAGGACCCCGTCGGGGAGAGAGGGGAGCATAGCTGTCGATTAGCCAGGGGTGAGTGATCAGCATTCAATAACATCTCTTCACTTGAAACTCACGTAGCAGCTTCGTAATATCGTCCTAGCCGAACTTCCCGGTGTCCAATGTCTGCTATCCCACACATACGCGGCCCGAGATCTGCGAACATTAAAGTCACCTTGCTGGTGAGCGCGATTCTGTTTGCCCTGGCGATTCTGTTTTTTACGCAGCGCATCGTGGATGACCTGGTGAACCGCCAGCGTCGAATCGCCGACCTCTATGCACGGTCGCTGAAATATGTGGCGTCGGAACAGCCTCAGTCTGGCGACCTGAGCTTCGTCTTTGAAGAAATCATAAGCACCATCGACTTCCCGATTATCCTCAGTGACCCCGAAAACAACCCCAGCGCCGGAGGCCACAAGAACGTTTTCCTCGACCCCTCGTGGTCGGAACAGAGAAGGATGGACCATCTCCGGAAGCTCATCAGGGAGATGGATGAAAAGAATCCCCCGATACGAATCGCCATCAGGGACACGGTCGTGATCCAGTATGTTCATTACGGTGAGTCCGAACTGATCACTCAACTCCGATGGCTTCCGTACATCGAGATAGCCATCGCTGCGCTGTTCGTACTCATCGGCTACGTCGGCTTCAGCTACATCAAGAGGAGCGAGCAAAGCAACATCTGGGTCGGTATGGCGAAGGAGACTGCCCACCAGCTCGGCACACCGCTTTCCAGCATCATGGGATGGATCGAGATCCTCCGTACCCGTGCGAACAGAAATCCAAAGCTCACGGAAACGCTCGCGGAGATGGAGAACGACCTCCATCGCCTGCAGAAGATTACGGAACGATTCTCGAAAATCGGCTCAAAGCCGGACCTCAAAAAGGAAAACCTCAACGATGTCATCGAGAACGTCATCCGATACTATAAGAGGCGAATCCCACAGACGGGCAAGAACATCGAGCTCACGATCGAAACCAAGACCCCCCTTGCAGCGACGATCAACCGTGAACTCTTCGAGTGGGTGGTCGAAAACCTCATCAAGAATGCGCTCGACGCCATCGAGGACGAGTCCGGTAAGATAGGCTTCAGACTCTCCCGAAAAGGGAATGCAATCTACGTTGATGTCGCCGATACGGGGAAGGGCATCGATGTCACCTACAAGAAGGAAATCTTCCGACCCGGTTTTAGCACGAAGAGGAGGGGATGGGGGCTTGGCCTGAGTCTTTCCAAGCGCATCATCGAGAGCTACCACGGGGGTAAGTTGATCGTAAGAGAGAGCAAACCGGGGAAGGGAACGACGTTCAGAATCAAGCTCCCGCAGTGAACCTTCCACACCTTTGTCGGCGCACCAACCCTTAGAGGTTCTTCAACGTCGCGTTCATTGCCTGCTTCAGGTCTTCAACACCGAATGGCTTCGATATATATCCGTCCACACCGAGGTCGCGTGCCACCTTCTTGGCATCGTAGTCATCGATTGCAGACATGAAGATGATCGGAACTTTGGACCAAGCCGGATTCTCACGAACTTTAACGTAGAGATCAAATCCGTTCATTACAGGCATTCGGACATCAGTGATGATAACATCCGGGACATCCTTGCGCAAAGCTTGCAGCGCCTCCTCGCCGCTGGCTACTACTATCGCTCGGAATCCAGAGCCAACGACGACTTCTTTCGCGGCGTTGAGCCACAGGGACTCATCATCGACGAGAAGAACAGTTTTCTTTTTTCGTTTTGGCATGTCTACTCAGGGATAGCGCATATCACCGACCATTGCTGAAACGAGTTTCCCTGAACCTGCTTCCGAGACGTATTGAACCCACCCGACGCCTTTCGCATACCAGAGCTCTATCCATGTGAACAGATGCGGCACTGACAGGTCTTCGTAGAGAATCGCCTGACGTACGCGAATGCAATCTTTAAAGTCCCCAGCCGGAACCGAAACGTCTTCCACTCCCACGACCGTGAGAACACCGCGGATTGCAAACGAGGTCTCCACACTGTCGCGCCACTGCTCGTTCGAATCGACCACGAGCGAATCACCCGCCCGCGAGGAGGGAGGCAAAACGGGGAGAGGGGGATCAAACGTAATGAGCGGCAGGTACGGAAGTTTAAAGTCCCTCCAGTAGATTTGGTCTCCCGATACGACGAACACCTCCTGCAACCTCGGACTCGGAGAACCGTCCACGAAATCGAGCCGGAACTCGGACGAAGCGCCCTCCCGATTCCGTCCGGCTTGAGTGGATGAATCGCTCAGCACGACACGGCCATACGGACCGGAGAACGTCCAAGTGGCGCCGGGCACGAGTGGAAAGTAGCCCAACCGGTCCCAACCTTCCGGAAGCGACGGCCGCCTATCGCATTTCATCGATAGAACGAGCGACAGGATGCAGACCCAATGCAGCCCTCGAATCACACGATCTCCTTCCTACATGCCAGGCACTGCTGGAGGAGGTACCGCTGGCGCGACAGGAGGAGTCTTGGGTTTGAAGACCGCATAACCGATGAGCCCCCCGAGTAGCCCAAAGAGCGTATCGACTACAGCACCGACGAACAAGCTCATCATCAACCATCCAAAACCGAGGGTCTCCTCCACGAGGGACTCCCGAAGTTCGTCATAGAGCTCCTCTGGCACTTCGACGCCGGTATTCTCATAGAACTCGATCATGAAGTCGTAGATCATCTCTCCGGTAACGTTTCCGAAGAGAGCAATAATCATACCGCCCAACACCGTGGCGAAGACAGCGCCGAAGAGACCAGCCAAGGCGCCAACGGCGATTCCATCATTGGAAGTAAGTGGCGCCATTCCGGGAGTGATGTTGTTTTTGTAAAACATTACTGCAAGGAACCCGCCGAGGAGAACGCCGGCACAGCAGAAACAGTTGATGAGGTTGAGAAAGGGTACGGCACTAATCACACCGATAATCGCCCCTCCTACAAGCGCCGGCTGAAGTTTGTTAGGCCTTGGGGGCATAGTGTCCTCCTGTGAGTTCGCCTGAACGGCAGAGTCCAAAAGAATCCTTCGGATTGGACCAGAACACGGCGAGGAATCCGGGAGCAATGAAGTACGAAACAATCGATCCGAAAGCACCGCCGGAGAGTGCTCGACTCCAGAGGGTGCTCTCGTGGATATTCAACACCGACAAGCCAACATCGAGAAGCATCGGAAGAACAGCAATCAGAAGCACCCAGCGGGGAGGAAACGGGATCGCGGCAACTCTTGGGAAGAACAGCATGGACAACAGACCAAGGAAGAATCCGAAATAGATCGAACTGCAGCGAGCGCACACTGCAAATTTCTGTCCATCGAGATGAAACGACCGGTCACTGAACTGATGACAAATCCGGCCAAAAAACTGATACAGTAGTCCCGACGAGAGCTGAGGAAATCCACCTGAGGAGATAAATAGCGGCGCAGCAAGGATCGCGACACACCATAAGAGCGTCGCGCCCAGAAGAAGTGTATAGATGAAGGATTCGCGTTGCATCGAACAAAATCCTACGGTGAGAATTAGTTTCTGAAAAGGTAGGAGAAACGTGCGCGAGAGTCAAGGAAATTTTTATGTTGATTTTCGCCGACGCTTGGAATATATTCCGAGTCAGGAGCCTATCGCAATCACATCGCTCTTATTCCACACTTTCGAAATCGTACCTTCCATGATCGAGACCCTCGGAATCAACCAGAACTTTCTCGGTATCGAGAAGGAATATTCTTCCCTCGAGAATTCACGCGTTGTGATCGTGCCTGCCCCGTACGAGCGTTCAGTGAGCTACGGGGTTGGGACAAAGCGCGGTCCTCAAGCGATCCTTAAGGCTTCCCATTACGTCGAGTTTTACGACGAAGAACTCGACCGTGAGATCTATCGAGACGTGGGCATAGCTACACTCCGCCCGTTGAACTTCGGAAAAAAATCCGACGAGAAAGCCCTTAGGCAGGTCTACGAAAGCGTGCGAGGTCTTGTGGATCGGGGAAAGTTCGTCGTTACGCTGGGCGGCGAGCACACCATTTCGCAAGCTTCGATTGCTGCCTACGTAGAGATCCACCCAAACATCTCAATACTCCAGATAGACGCCCACAGCGACCTTCGCGACGAGTACGAGGGAAACAAGTACAGCCATGCATCCGTTATGGCACGAGTGTGCGAATTCTTTGATCCTCAGAAAATTGTACAGGTCGGTATTCGCGCCCAGTGCAGGGAAGAAGCAGACGCGATCAAAGAAAGAGGGATTTCCACGTTCTATGCTCACGAAATTCGCCAGGGGAAACACACGAGAGTGCTGAAATACTGGGAAGACCTCGTCATCGAGAAGCTGACAGATGACGTGTACATAACCCTGGACGTCGACGCCCTCGACCCTTCGATCATGCCTGCCACGGGAACTCCCGAGCCCAATGGTCTCTACTGGCACGAGGTGGTTACTTTGTTCCGGAAGCTTGGCAAGCGCCGGAGGATCGTCGGATTTGATGTCGTTGAGCTGGCTCCCATCGAAGGATTTCA
>JAZGDX010000180.1:0-7579 GCA_036478305.1 Bacteroidota bacterium | reverse complement strand
ACGCTGATTGCCGACGAAAGTCCAACCACTTCCAGTATCTTTCCGTACTTCACCGGAGCTTTGAACAGCCATTTCCCACTCAACCACCACACGAGCGTCAAGCCGAACAGTGTCGCAAAAGTGACGACTGAAACTCCCACGATTCCGAAAACGATAGCAATGGGTGAGCCGAGTATGCTTGTTTGCTGATCAAGGACTCGCTCTCGGGCTTCAGCGGGGATGGTCCCCTCTTCGACCATTTTGTCAACTCTTTCTTCCGCTTGTACTTTCAATTGAGATCGAACATTGGCGTTTGAGAACATGGTTACCGTGAATACCGAACCCATGAGTAACAGGAGGAGCGTGGGAACGAGCCAATGGGCTGTCTTTGGGGGGGAGGATTTAATTTGCCCGAATACCTCTCCTGGCGCAGCGAACATATTGGCCAGTTTGGAGAAGAGGGACATTTCCGTTGTTTGAGCCGGTTCTTGCATCCCAGGAGCGTCTTGCATGGTTGGGTCTCCTTGTTTCTTGATTCGAGGTCTACTATGATTGGAATGAAAGAAGCTCTGGTCAACATAACGAAAAAGGATTTCACTGTCAATTCATGACTTACCAGCGTTTGTTGTCCAGCCGTTGTATACCGACCCATTCTCGGCAGTGGTTCTTCAAGCTGTTTCTCTCCGATATGGTTGTGCGATTGGCAGCTGCGAAAATCTCTCTTGGGGAGCGCGTTCCTCGATTTCCAGCTTGCCCAGAATTGACACTCAGATGGCAACTCGCTTATTGGGCTCGAGCGGCCTCTCGATCTGCCAGAAATGAATCAATGGGCGGCTGGACGCGCGTTTAGTCCATGACCACCCTTCTCGCTCTTATTGGTCTATGTTTTCGCCTGACTGTTATTGTTGACGCAGGTCAATCCCCGTTGACAATTCAATCTCGGTTCTCTATATTAATAGGAGTTGAACGGCGATGCTGTGGTTTTTTAACCACCACACCGTAGACTTAATCGGGACATCTTACAATGACTCAGAAAAACCGTTTGGGAATCGAGCAAATCCGTCAGGTCAGCAGGCTATTGAAAGCTGCCGATCGGTTCACGCTGGGTGGTGATTTTGACGAGGCTCTCGCCGAAGTGAAGAAGGCATTGGAGATTGACCCTCACAATGAATATGCTCTTGCGTACGAGGGCCGTATCGCGACGTTTCGAAAAGAGGCGGAGCTAAGAAATAAGGAGGAAGCTCTTCAGGCTGAGTTGGAAGCCAAGATGAAGGCGGAGCGCGAGGCGAGACGGAAGTCAGAGGAAGAAGCCAAAGCAAGACTTGCCATGGAGGAGAAGCCGGTCGAATCCCGCAAGGAAGCGTACAAGGAAAAATTGGCGAAAGCGTGGGCTCATGGAAAGCCTTCGGCTGGCCAGAATTCACGCCTACGGCTATTGCGAGAATCCTTGAGTCTCAGTGATGAGGAGCATTATAGGCTCGAAGCGCACGTGAGACTAAGATCATTTGTTGCTGCAATCAAAGATGCATGGGAGCAAGGAAGGATCACCCCAACGAGCACCGAAATCCTCGTTGAGCTCCGCACGGCGTACGATGTATCGAGTGAAGAACATCTTGCGATCGAGTCACAAATCATGTGGCAGCTCCAAGGCACTCGGAAAAAGGGCATTGTGCTTGTTGTAGATGACGATGAAGATTATTTGAAGGTCATGGGAGACATTCTGCGTGCCAACGGTTATACTCCGATCTCTTGCATCTCTCCCGAGGAGGGTCTGAAAGCACTCAAGAAGACGATGCCTGACTTGGTTCTTCTCGACATTAATTTCCCAAAACCTTCGATGAGCGGATTCCTCTTCTATGAAAAGATACGAGAGCAGGAACGGTTTGATGTGGTGCCTGTGATCTTTGTGAGCGCCCTGAATGAGGACAACATCATTCTTGCAGGGAAACAGTTAGGCGCCGATGACTACATCACAAAGCCTTTTTCCGAAGAATCCTTGGTTGCCTCTATGGAGGGAAAGCTGAAGAGATATCAATCCCTAAAGGCAAAGAGGAAGCGAGACTCTTCCTGAGAAGAACTTCAAGGCCCACATCGAGCTAGGTGATTGGCACTTGCTGCACACTCGAAGGTTCGGCCTCTGTCCTGCAATGAAGGTGGGGAGATACCCTACGACTTCTTGTACTCCGCGCTTGCCACTGTATGAATACCCCCTCGGATCCTGTAATCAGCGGTAACCTTCATTCGTTTCGGATGGCAGCACCCCACCAAGTCGTTGAGAATGCGGTTGACTGCGTGCTCTTGGTAAACGCCAACGTTGCGGTACGAAAGAAGGTAGTACTTGAGTGATCGGAGCTCAATGCAGAGTTTGTCGGGAATGTAATCGATTTTAATCGTCCCGAAATCAGGAAGTCCGGACCACGGACATACTGCCGTGAACTCGTCCGTCTCAATATGCAGTTCGCAGTCGCTCTTGGGGTACTCGTATTCGAACGTTTCTAATATCTTTGCGTCAACCGATTCCACTGGCTGAACATCGTATCGTTGATCGAGAGGGTTGAACATGGTCGGGAGATCCTTCTTACCGCAGTAGGCACGAATTGCGAACCTTAATATATGACGATTCTCCCGAAATGCAAGATGGAGTGATACGCTCCTCTGACTTTGTCGGGGGAACCATTGAGGTTGAATCGTTGACATTCTTGAGGGTATTCCCTATATTTTTCGCTGACTGTTGACTGATTGCCTTCCGGACTTCGTTATTAGTCATTTTTTTCTGTGCAGGATTCTCCATCTTAGCAGGGTGCTATGGCTTTGAAGAAAAAAACCCCGGTTTCAGGATCGCCTCCCGCAGGCCGCAGCGGTCGGTCTGACCAAAAGCTGCCCCTCAATGAGCATTTGAAGACTACGGACCGGTATATCAAATCGGGGGACTTGGACAGCGCATTGGAGGAAATTCAAAAAGCTCTCTCGATTGATCCGAGGAACTTTTACGCACGAGCGTACGAAGACCGGATAAAGGTCCTCCAGGAAGAGGCTCGTAAGAAAGAGCGGGAAGCACAAGCCGGGGCTGCGCCCGGAGAGAGGGAGTCGGCGGTAGCTGCGGAGGCAGAAAAAGAAGCTCAGCGAAAGAGAGAAGAAGAGCTTCGTCGGCTGGCCGAGGAAGAGGCGAAACGACTGAAGGAAGAAGAAGCTCGACGGGCACAGGAGGAGGCGGAACTTCGGCGGTTGGAAGAGGAAGCCCTTCGTGCCTCGCGGGACGAGCAGAGACGAGAAGAGGAAGAAGCCCGTCAGATAGCGCAAGCGGAACTCCAGGCGAAAGTCGAGAACGCTCAGCGGAAACTTGAAAACCAGCTCGAGAAGGAAGCGGAAGGGCAGCGGAAGCATCTCGAGCAGGAAGCACGTCTCCGTGCAGAGGAGGAGGTCAACCGAACTGTGCAGGAACTCCGGCAGAAGTTGGAAAAGGAGTTGATCCTCAAAGAGGAAACGGAGAGAAAACGGCTGGAGGAGGAGGCGAGTCGTAAGGCTGAGCGAGAGGCTGCAGCGCGGGCGCAAGAGGCCCGGACGAAGTTAGAAAAGGAACTGAAGCAAAAAACGGAGGAAATTCGGAAGGAGCTGGGAGAGAAAGCCCAGCAAAAAATCGGGGAGGGAACGCGCCAAGCAGGGGAGGAAGCGGAGCGGAAAGTTCAAGAAGCCCGCCGAATGCTCGAAGAAGAATTCGAGAAAAAGGTGGAAAAACAGCGGAATAAACTGGAGCTGGAAGCCAAACTCAAGGCGGAGGATGAAGTACAGCAAAAGTCAGAAAAGGTAAAACAGAAACTTGAAGCCGAATTCAAACAGAAGATCGAGGATGAACGGGGGCGGCTCGAAGAGGAGGCGCGTCTCCGGGCAGAGGCTGAAGCCAGGAAGAAACAGGAAGAAGTGAAGATACAACTGGAGGAGAAACTACAGGAGGAAGTAAAGGTTGCTAAGGAGCAGTTCCAGGAAGAATTAGAACGGGTCGAGAGTGAGCGGAAGAGACTGGAAGAGGCTCTCCAGAAAAAGGCTGCAGAAGACAGAAAAGTCCTGGAGGAGCGCGCTCGGGAAAACCTCAAAAAGGAGAAAGTTGCAGCGTACCGTCAGCTGTTGAAGCAAGTGTGGTCGGAGGGAGGCGTCAGCAGAGAAGAGGCTCTGCTCTTGAAGACGATGCGCAAATCGCTCCAGATAGGTTTCGAAGAGCACGGGGAGATCGAACTCGAAGTAAAACTATCCTCCTACATCGCTACCGTTCGTGATGCTTGGAAACAGGGAGGCATCACTCCGGAGGACGCCGAGCTGCTCGACAACCTTCGTCGATTGTACGACATCGATGCAGAGCAGCATATGAAGATCGAGTCCAAGATTCGGGAGGAGCTGGGCGAGCGGAAAGGGAAAGGTCTCGTCCTCGTGGTCGACGATGAGGTTAGCATCGCGAAATTTGCAGAAATAATCCTCGCAAAGGAGGGCTATTCTGTTATCATTGCGGAGAGTGTCGAGAACGCACTCGATCTCCTTGTAGAAAGCAACCCAGCCCTGATTCTATCGGACGTAAATTTTCCACAACCCGGGATGGGGGGATTCTCCTTCTTCGAAAAGTTTAGACAGATGGAACACCTGAAACAGATCCCGTTCATTCTCATGAGCGCCATCAACGAAGAGCTCATTATCCAAACAGGGAAACGTCTCGGGATCAGCGATTACCTCATCAAACCCTTCACACGCCAAACTCTCATCTCCTCTGTCGATAAGAACCTCAAGAACTGACCTTTCCGGGTTACCTGCCGGCAACCTCCGGGTGTTCGTACGCCATCGCCTTCAGGAGTCGAATGCGCCGTTCGATCGGGGGATGTGTGGCGAAGAGGTCGGCAACTTTTCCTTCCCGTAAGTTCATTCTCCGCCCGAGCGGATCGACGATACACATGTGTGCGGTTCCCCGCTTGATCGATCGGGTTGGATCAGCGGCAGACTCGATTTTCTCGAGCGCTGCTGCGAGTGAACCAGGATTGCGAGTGAGCTCTGCCCCTGAGGCATCTGCATAGAATTCGCGTTGGCGGGACACGGCCATCGCGAGGACGCGCGCGATGACCGGTGCAAGTATCACGCCGAGTATCCAGAGTACGAGGAAAAGTAACGCCACCACTCCACCGCCGCCACCTCTCTGCGAGCTTCGCCGCTTCCGACCTCTGCCGCCAAAAAGCATTCCGTAGCGGGCCCAGGTGGAAAGCAACAATATTGCACCCGCCAGAGCGGCCACTACGGTCATGAGGCGAATGTCATAGTTGCGGATGTGGCTCATTTCGTGTGCGATAACGCCTTGAAGTTCGTCACGTGTCAGCCGGTCTACCAATCCTTGCGTCACAGCGATCGAGGCGTGCTCTGGGTCCTTGCCAGTCGCGAACGCGTTCAAGTCTTTATCGGGAATCACGTAGAGTTTGGGGCGCGGCAAGCCTGAAGCGATTGCCATCTCGTCGGCGACGTTCCGGAGCTGTTGAAACCGAGGTTCATCCGTTACGGGTGAGGCACCCGAGGAGGCAAGAACGGCCCGGTCGCCATTCTTCAGTCCCCAGAACGAGGTACCCGCTCCGATCAGCAGCGCGGTGACGGTTGCGATGGGAAAGAACCCTCCGATGAACAAACTCTGAGGATCAACGTCGAAGAAGAAAACATCTACACCGAAACCGAGGAATGCGAGGAAAAGTGCAAATAGAGCCATGACGAGGATGGTCTTCCTCCGGTTGGCTTTCTGCTGCTCATAAATGTTGACTCGATATCGTGAAATATCCATACGGAAATCTCGACGAACGGCCGCTTGGAGCGTGTGATCCCTTCTCGGCGGAAATCTTCAGGGTCTATTTCTTCAAGGAGAGGTTCACGGCGGGCACCTTGCGTTCCGCCGGTTGCTGAATCTCGAACAACTCGGCTGGGCTGAATCGGAATATGTTCGCGACGATGTTGCCAGGGAACACCTGCTGGGCGATGTTGAACTTCGTCGCGATGTCGTTGTAAAACTGACGCGCAAAGCTGATCTTGTTCTCTGTACTCGTCAGTTCTTCTTGAAGTTGGAGAACGTTCTGGTTGGACTTAAGGTCCGGGTAATTCTCGACAAGCGCAAATAATCGACTGAGCGCGCCGGTGAGTAGGTCTTCCTTCGCGGCGGCATCGGCAACTCCCTTGGCGGTGATTGCCTGGTTCCGCGCCTGGATGACTTTCTCGAGAGTGTCCTGCTCGAACTTCATGTAGCCTTTGACGGTGTTCACGAGGTTTGGGATCAGATCGTGCCTGCGTTTCAGCTGAACATCAATCTGTTTCCAACCGTTAGTGGCTTGGTTCTTGAACCTCACAAGGTTGTTGTACTTCACGATGACCCACAGCACGACGGTTCCCACGAGAACAGCAACGACGATGGAAAACATTACGTAATCCTCTTTGTCGTTTCAGCCGGACAGGCTGACGGGAAGGTACAAATTTGTGTGAAACAAATCAAGTCGTATGAGTACAACGGGTCTTCTAATTTGACATTCAGGTTTGGATTAGATAAATTTCAAAGATGTCTGGAAATTCCACTTCATACCAAGCAGCAAACTGCCTGCGTCCATGAGGAAAACCTCCCAAGCCGAACAAACTAGACTCCGTCAGGCTGTCGGTGTCTATCTGAAGACCGCCGAGAAGTTCATCAAGTCAGGAGAGTTCAAAAAGGCGTTAGAGCAGGTGGAGCAGGCGCAAAAGCTTGATCCGAAGAATGCCTACGCCCATGCGTACAAGGAGCGCATTCTCGAACTCCAGCACGAGGAGGCGAAGAAACGATCAGCGGGGGAGATATTGGCTGCTCAGGATCGAGAAATAGAGCAGCGGAAACTTGCGGAAGAAGCGGAGCGCAAGCGGAAGGAGGCGGAGGAAAAGAAGCTTCGGGAGGAGGAGGAAGCGCGTTTGCGTGCGGACGAGGGAGCTCGAAAGGGTCGAGAGGAAGAGGAGCGGAAGCAAAAAGAAAAGGAGCAGCGACTCAAAGAACACCTCTCGCATGCAAACAGATATCTTGAAGAAGGGAACTTTGAGATAGCGCTCGACGAGACTGAAAAGGCCCTTCAGCTTGACCCCAAGCATCCGGACGCGAATCAACTCGACACCAGGATCCATCAGGAGAAACTAGAGAAAGCGGAGCGCGATAAGGAGCTACGCCGGAAGGAGGAGGCTGAAGTTGCCAAACTTCGGGCAGCGATGACGGAGATCGACCGCCATGTCGCAACCGCGCGGGAATTTCTCGAGCGGGAAGAATTTGAAGAAGCGGTCGATTCGGTTGAGAAGGCTCTCCAGCTCGATCCGCGACATGAAGTGTCCATCCAGCTTGAAGAGGAAATTCGAAAGCTCAAGATGGAGGAGTACCTTCGGAAGGCAGAGGAAAAAATCAAGAGGATGGAGGCAGACGAAAAACGTCGAGAGCTCCTACGAGAAATTCAACAATTCCTGGTCCGGGCAGAAGTCTTTTATTCAAGCGGTAAATTCGAGAAGGCGCTCGATGAGATCATTCATGCGCTCGGCCTAGATAGCACGCATCCCCAGGCAAAGGAACTGGCGGCGAAGATCCACC
>JAZGDX010000018.1:0-3523 GCA_036478305.1 Bacteroidota bacterium | reverse complement strand
TTCCCGAGAACTTCAAGGATCGTTTCGGGCGAAAGGTCGGCTTTCACCCCGAGGATCAATGCCTCCGAGAGCGTCGTGATCATGCTGGCGATAAACAAGTTGCAGACGAGTTTCATGTGTGTGGCTTTCACGACATCGTCGAACTGCCAGACGCGCTTCCCGAGTGTCTCGAAGATGCTTTGACATCGGTGGAGGGCTGATCGATCACCGCCCGCGAAAATGAGGAGCGATCCCTCCTGAGCCTGTGAGATACTCCCAAGCACCGGAGCATGCAGGAAGAACCGTCCCTTCGACTGGTACTCCGCTGCAAGGCGCTCAGTGATCGCAGGCGCAACGGTACTCATGTCAACATGAATTCCGCCGACAGGTAACCCGGCGAGCACCCCATCTTGCCGCATCGTGACGTACTCCAAGGTCTCAGAGGTCGAGAGCGTGGTGATAACGACGTCAGTAGCCGTGCTCACCCGCCGGGGACTTTCCTCCCATTTCGCCCCTCGACGAAGTAGTGCGTCTGCTTTCGGTTTTGTCCGATTGTAGACAACGAGAGTATGACCGGCAGCAAGAAGTCGACCCGCCATCGGCCGCCCCATCATTCCCAATCCAATGAACCCGACGTTCAACCTCATCTTTTTTGGTACTCCTTGTTCTGGATGTTGATGGTTTTTTGGAGATCGATCAACGCATAGTAGCCATCCCGCGCAGGACCGCAATTGACGACCTTCGTCTGGCCGATTGTGTCCTGGCCTCGTGCTTCATGAATATGGCCGCAGACACAGACAGATGGCTGTTCTCGTTCAATGAATTCCCGAACCGCTCTGCTTCCTACATGCAAACCTGAAAATATTCGATCGACCTTTGTCCTATACGGAGGAGCATGGGGGATAAGAATATTCGTCCTGGCTGCTTGTACCAGTTCATAACCGGCCTGGATTCGTCGAGCAATCTCATTCTCCGAGATTTCATACGGTGTATGAAGGGGAGAATGCGGGGATGCCGAGACCCCAAAGAATCCGACACCCTCGATGACGGTTCCCTTTCCGTTGACCGAAATTCCCAGAGTTTCCAGAGTCCCGTCAATCTCCGGGAGGTCCATGTTGCCGGAAACAGCGACTATTGGAACCTTATATTTCTGCCAGGAGCGTACCGCATCCTCGACCTCTTTCGGGGTACCGACGAGGGAGAAATCTCCTCCGATGATGAACACATCGATTCCCTCGATGCTCGAAAGAATCTCCTCCGCGGTGCGGTAGGCCCCGTGGATATCTGTCATAGCAAGGATTTTCATATTCTACCCTGAATGCCGTTATTGTACTTGTACACCCCATCCAACGTAACCGGACCAACTCGGACCGACATCTAATCGCCGTTATTGGTCTCTCCTCCTTTCTCCTCCAAAAAGAACCATCCCCAACGACACACTCCCATACCACCGCCCACAAGAAGCCAAGCACCCGAGAGACCCTCTTCCTTCCCCACATAAGACTACAACTGAATCACTCACCCCCTCCTCCAACAAATCGAACATCACAACGTGGGGTCTTCAGTCCCCGGTACTGCATTGTTCTCACTCAAGAGGCTCGGGCCGAGACGGCTGAAACAGCCCTCGCAATCCTTGCTCTGCCTGCCGGAAGCGCTCTGTTCGATCCCCTTCGCTGAGTCGCATGACCAACGTCAACGCCTTCCTCTGTTGCTTCAATTGCATGTTGTCATGCCGTTGAGACGCAACCCGCTCCATGATCACCTGGAAGCGCCCTTGTTCATAGAACGATCGGCAGGATTCATCCGGAAATTCAAGGATAATCGTGTCGCCGGCGAGCTCGACCCTCTTGAAACCTCCTTCAGAAGCCACAATCCGAAGTCGAATCAATTGAAACAAGTTTTGTACCTCCTCAGGGAACCTCCCGAACCGATCCGTCAGTTCCGACCGGAGTCCCTCGAGCTGTGCCAGGTTTTCGACCTCGTACAGCCTTCGGTAGATATCGAGACGCTCAAAGTCCTTCTCGAGGTAAAATTCAGGGATGTATGCATCCACGTCAGCGTCGACGGTCGCTTGAGCTCTCCCCTCTGTCTTCTCCCGTTTTTCTCCCTTAAGAAGGCCGTTGAATTCGTCCTGCTTGAGCTCAACCACAGCCTCTTTGAGAATCTTGCTGTACATCTCAAATCCCATGGTCTCAATAAAACCACTCTGCTCTGCGCCCAGAAGGTTGCCGGCCCCGCGGATCTCCAGGTCGCGCATTGCCAGGTTTAAGCCGGAGCCGAGTTCCGTGAACTCCTCGACCGCCTGGAGGCGGCAGATCGTGGATTTCGGGAGTGACGAGATCGGGGGCACCAGGAGATAAGCATAGGCCTGCAGGTTCGACCGACCGACCCGCCCGCGCAGTTGGTAAAGCTCCGCCATTCCAAACCGGTCAGCGCGGTTGATGAGGATCGTGTTGACATTCGGGATGTCCAGGCCGGATTCGATGATCTTCGTGCAGACGAGAACATCGAATTTCCTCCCAAGAAAATCGATCATAACGGACTCCAGCTGTCGCGACGGCATCTGCCCGTGCGCAACCCGAAATTTTGCCGCCGGGACATGCTCCCGGAGCAGGCTCGCCATGTCGTCGATTTTCTGCACGCGGTCGTGTACAAAATAGACCTGTCCGCCACGCTGGACCTCCCGCAGGATTGCGTCCCGGATCAAGTCTATGTTGAATTCCGTAATCTCGGTGATGATCGAGAGTCTGTTCCTCGGGGGCGTCTGAATGATTGAGAGGTCGCGAGCTCCCATGAGCGAAAAGTGCAGCGTTCGCGGGATAGGCGTTGCGGTGAGCGTGAGTGTATCCACAGTGGATTTCAATTTCCGGAGCTTTTCCTTCGCTGCAACTCCGAAGCGATGCTCCTCATCGATGATGAGCAATCCCAGGTCCTTAAAGGATACATCCTTCGAGAAGAGCCGATGCGTACCGATGACAACATCCACCATGCCAGACTTTAATCCTGCGATGATCCCGGCCTGCTCGTTGCGCGTTTTGAAGCGTGAGAGAACTTCCACATAGACGGAATACTTCGAAATCCGGTCAAGGAACGTGTTGTAATGTTGTAGCGCAAGGATCGTCGTGGGAACAAGGAACACAACCTGCTTACCATCCATCACGGCCTTGAACGCCGCACGGACAGCTACTTCCGTTTTTCCAAATCCGACGTCGCCACAGATCAATCGATCCATCGGATGCTCGCTTTCCATGTCTTGCTTTACATCGACCGTTGCCCTGGCTTGGTCCCGAGTATCCTCGTAGAGAAAGGAAGCCTCAAGCTCTTTTTGCCAGTGAGTGTCCTGGGAGAAAACTAGCCCCTTTGAATGCTTCCGCTCGGCATAGAGCTGGATTAGATCCCGTGCAATGTCCTTGATGCGCCGCTTTGCCCGAACCTTCAGCCGCTCCCAGTCTGCGCTCCCCAGTGTACTGAGCCTGGGCACGTGCCCCTCTTTCGAAGAGTATTTCTGAATCCGGTTGATATAGTTGAGGTTGACGTAGAGCAA
>JAZGDX010000179.1:0-5971 GCA_036478305.1 Bacteroidota bacterium | reverse complement strand
CTGCATGCTGTTCAGATCTACCGTCGGATACTTGCAGCAGAGCCGAGGTGTCTAGAGCCCTCCCTCGAACTTTCGTCTGTTTTCTTGGATTCGGGAAATCCAGAGTGTGCGGAGGAAATTCTGCAGCGTGCATACGAACGATCCGGGCAAAAGTCGGAATTCATCATCCGTGCTCGAGCAGATGCCGGTAGCGCTTATTCGATTCCTCGGCCGTTCCGAAACCGGCATACTGTCGCATCGTCCACAGCTTGCCCCGGTACATCGTTCGGTAGACGCCGCGGGTAAAAGGATATTGACCCCGGAAATCCCGAGGCAGCAGACGGAAAGGTGAAGTTGAAAATTCTTTCCAGGAAACGATCTTGCTAGATTCTTGATATGAGGTTTCGGTTTACCCTTCCTTCCTTCGGAGCATCCCTGATAAGCGGCACGATCTTCGTTTCGTTTTCGGTCGCACTCAGCGTAACTGCAAACTGCCAGGAATCAGTCGAGTCCAACTACGAGGCAGAGCGGCGATTCTCCGCAGCCGTAGAGGATTTCAGGTCACGGAAGTTCTTCGACGCGCATCGACAATTTTTGTCGGTATATTCTGACTATCCTCTTCACCAGCGAACGACGGCGGCATACGTCATGCACGGAAAGACGCTGTCGAGACTGGGCATGTCGCAAGCCTCGAATGAAATTCTTAGCGAGTTTCTCCAGAAGTTTCCTGCCAGCCTCTACGTCGGCGATGCGCGATATACCATGGCTTTGAATGCTCTTCGTGATCGTAATCCTGCAAATGCACTCCGTCAGTTCCTGTGGGCAATTGAAAAGGGCTCGGATTCGTCGACGTCCGCCAATGCTGAGTCGCTCGTCCGGGTGATCGTTGAGAGAATGCCGTCAATGGTTGATGTGAATAGAATTCATCGGGAATTTTCTGGATTGCCATCAGGAGACTTCTTTACGTACGTACTGGCGGAAAGATCCTATGCCGAGGATGATATCCGTAATGCCCGTGAGCTGCTGCAAGTGCTCGTGAGGGATTCTCTCGAAAGTGAATTCGCGGAACGTGCGAGAGCTCTGCTTCGGCACATCGAAGGCGGCGGCAGAGTGAAGATCGGCGTACTCTTGCCCCTCTTTTCAAAAGCGAGGGATGTAGCGCTACAGCAGCTCGGACAGGAATTCCTGGCAGGTATTCGTCTGGCTGTCGATGAGCACAACAGTGATCCTCGGTCGTATGCGAAGGTTGCGGTTGAGATCCGGGATACCGAACGCGATCCGGTGGTAGCTTTACGCGTCATTCAGGAACTGGTGAGCGACTCCGAGATCGTTGCCATCGTTGGCCCAGTTTTTAGCGCTGAAGTACTTGCGACCGCCGGTGTGGCCAATGCGAACGGCGTGCCTCTCATCTCGCCAACCGCCAATGCGAACGGCATCGCCTCCGTCGGCCAATACATCTTCCAGGCCAATCCGGATTACACGAGCCGAGGAAAAGCGATGGCCCAATATGCTGTCGAGAAGGGAGGTTATCTCACCCTTGCAGTGCTCGCCCCTATCGATGCCGTCGGAAAATACATGGCCGAGAGCTTCATCGAGGAAGCAACGCGCCTCCACGCAACCGTCGTTGCCACGGAATGGTACGGAACGGGTACGACGGACCTCTACCCGCAATTTCGAAGCATTCGTGAAAAAGGCCTCATAGAACAAGCTGACCCTCTTCTGACGTTCAGGGGCAGGTTGCAGGACGGTCTTTTGGAAAAACTTATCAGCGCCGGAGCTCAGGAGCGCTTGGTCGACTCGTTACTGGAACACGGGAGCACGGTGGGTGTGAGTGAGCTCCTCGGTGAAGACGGGAGGCGGATCGCGGACTCGCTCGGTTTTCCTGTCATATACCCGGAGTTGAAACTCGACAGCTTGCACATTCCGGTGTTGGCGATCGACGCAATTTACATTCCGATCACAAGCCCGGACGAGATCGGTATCGTAAGTTCGCAACTGGTATACTATAATTTGCAGGCTCAGATTCTCGGTACGGGTGACTGGAATGATTTCGGTGAACTCGAAGCGAACAAGAGCTACGTTGACGGAGTCTTGTTTACCTCCGATACCTATGTTCATCCCGGCGATACTTCCTATCAACATCTTCTGCAGCAGATACTCGAAACAATGAGCTTGCGCGCTACGAACAACACGCTGTTTGCCTATGACACGATGAGACTCGTGTTGTCGGTCGTGGACGATGGAGCAATTACACGTGACCAAATTGCGGAACGTCTTGCAAGTATCCGGAAGTTCAAGGGGCTGCACACGTCGATCTCATTCAGCGAGCGTGTGAATAGCGAACTCCACATCCTGCAATACAGGGAGGGCGAGGTCCGCAGTGTCGACAGGATCACAGTCGATGAGAGTTCCTTGCCTGAACCACCCTGAGACGCGGCGTGTCCGTCAGGTCGATACCAACTTGGGCTGCATTTTATTGACATCTTCGCTTGACTTGCGCCTTTTCTCTTCGTACAATCTCCCGGTTTGACCTCCTAGGTTTGTTTCTTTTTCTGTCACAGCTTGTGTTCTCGAGGGCCACTCGATGACCACCCCGAACGTGTCAGAACCTCTTCACAGCCATAATCGAATCAAAGACTGGCCTGAGGAAGAACGCCCGCGAGAGAAACTGTTGAGACACGGTCACGAGACCCTCTCTGACGCGGAATTGCTTGCAATCCTGATCGGATCCGGCACGGGCAAGACGACCGCGCTTGACTTGGCAAAGAATCTCCTCACCGACCATCGTTCTCTCCGAGCGCTGGCGAGGTCCTCTCCGTCCGATTTCAGAAAAGTCCGTGGCATCGGACGAGCACGCTCTGTAGAATTGGTGGCTGCCTTCGAACTTGCGCGACGACTCCAGACAGAGAGAGTCGAAAGACCGGTCAAGATCAGGAGTCCCGATGATGTTGCGAGTCTGTTTGTGCCGAAACTGAGAGACCTGAAGAAGGAGGTTTTCTACGTCGTCCTTCTCAATTCTGCCAACGCCCTTCTGAAGGAAGTCAAGATTTCAGAGGGTCATCTCAACGCCAGTGTGGTCCACCCTCGGGAGGTGTTCAAAGCCGCTATCGACGATCTCGCTGCGAGTGTGATCCTTGTCCACAATCATCCCAGCGGTAATCTCGAGCCAAGCGCGGAAGATCTCAGAATAACGAAGCAAATGGTCGAGGCGGGGAAGGTGATGTCGATTGACGTGCTGGACCACATCATCGTTGGCGGACCGGGATATGTGAGCTTAGCTGAAAAAGGAATCATTTAGACGGCTGGAGGCGTGGGTTCAAATCCTGAATTTGGGAGATTTTGCTTGACAATATGTCAAGAGATCATTATAATATTGGGGTTTGGTGTATGTATCGAAAAACCCTATCCGCGCACTTCCGCAACACAAAGGAGGACAAATTTTATGAAATATGTTGGACGGCTCACACGCAGTATCGGTGTTCCTCTGCTGATGGTTGCCTTCCTTGCTGTCGCTGGCTGCGCTCGCGGAGCCAGCGATGACCAAACGGCCCAGCTGGACGACCTGATGAATGAGGTAGCGTCTTTGGAAAAACAGGTTTCGCAGAAGGAACTGGAGCTCTCTTCGCTGGTGAGACAAGTGGGTGCTAAGGAGAAGGAGCTCGATCAGTGCAAGAAGGACCAAGAGGCGACAAAGAAACGTCTCGAGGGGATGCAGTAAGCCGGCAAGCAACCAATCAAGCAATCCACCGTTTCTAAAAAGAGGAGTTGAGAGCATCATGTTCCGAACGACTTCAATTCTGCTTGCCGCGATTCTCCTGATAGCGGGTGTCAGTTATACGGAAGCCCAGGAAAAAATGTCGAAGGAGGAGTGGCAGAGGCAGATTAGCGAGTACACAGCACAACGGAATGAGCTGAGATCGAGACTCGACAGACTGAACAGCGAAATCGCTGACCTCAAGGCAAAGGCCTCAGAGCTCGAAGCTTCGATCGAGAGCTGCAAGGAAGAAACATACGCTCTCGTGGATGCTACGGACGAAGAAATTGCGGAATTCGATCGAGCGATCGAAGATCTGGAGCGACGCGTCGAGGAATTATCCCGTATGTCGGATGATCAGCTATTGAAGAATATGAGTGAACTCGACGAGATCTGGGCGAAATTGATTGAGTACGGAAAGACTCAGATTGGCCAACTCCCGGACTTCTACAATCGAATTAACCGCCTGAAGGACAGGCTTTCGGCGTTGCAGAAGTCGATGATGGCCAAAGGAAAGGTCTACACCGTTGGCACATGGCAGAGAGACCGAGATTGCCTCTGGAACATTGCGAAGAAAAAGAACGTCTATGCCAACGCGTGGAGGTGGCCCAAGATCTGGCAGGGGAATCGCGACCAGATCAAGGATCCAGACCTGATTTATCCCGGACAGAAATTGAAGATACCGAGCTCGGCGCCGTTGACCCCCGGAGAGAGGAGAGCTGCGAACTCGTACTATCAGAAGAAGGCCGCACTGTCTCCGGAGTCAACTGAATAGCAACAACCAAACGGAGGTGCGTACCTTTATCATCGATGGTAGAGCCGTTCATACGTTGGTGAAAAGCCCTGTTCCTGATTTTTTCCTCTCGGGAAAGGGCTTTTTTCATTTTCAAGAGGGACACGTGCAGGCACTGAATTCTCGTTGAGGTACAGTTCTGGAAGGAGGTAGACACGCTGGTCGAAAAAAAGGTAAAACTCGTAGGAGTCGATTCGCTCACATTGCTTGGGATCAACGATTCAAACCTTCAATTGATCGAAGATCGGTTTGAAGCGAACATCGTCGTCCGAGGGGGTAATATCACGGTCCGCGGAGACCAGCCCGAGGTCGACCAGGTGGAACGCGTGTTCAAGGAGCTGATGTACATGCTCAACAAAAACGGGAGCCTGACGAGCAACGACGTGGATACGGTGCTTGACCTTGTTACCGTATCCGGAGAAGGCGTATCACATCGGCTTCCGTCGTCCGTCGAAAAAGATGATTATGAGTCCATTGTATTCTTCACAAAAAATAATGTCATCAAGCCGCGGACGCCGGGGCAGAAGGAATATGTGAAGCAGGTACGCAGAAACGACATTGTGTTTGCGATCGGTCCTGCCGGAACGGGTAAAACATATCTCGCCGTCGCCATGAGCATGGCGGCGTTGAAGAATCATGATGCCGGAAAGGTGATCCTCGCTCGACCGGCCGTCGAAGCGGGCGAGAGCTTGGGATTCTTGCCGGGCGATCTGCGCGAAAAGATCGATCCCTACCTGCGCCCCCTCTACGATGCACTCGACGACATGTTGCCTTCGGAGAAGATCAAAACTCTTCTGGAGAGGCGGACCATCGAAGTGATTCCCCTGGCATATATGCGCGGTCGGACCCTCAACAATGCGTTTGTGATACTTGACGAGGCTCAGAATGCCTCCAGTATGCAGATGAAGATGTTCTTGACTCGGCTGGGAGCGAATTCGAGAGCCATCATCACGGGAGACATTACGCAAATCGACCTCCCCGCGACGGCGATTTCGGGGTTAGTTCAAATCCAGGAAATCTTGAAGGGTGTGGATGGCGTGTCGTTCGTCTACTTCAATCGGAACGACGTTGTGAGACACAAACTAGTCAAGGAAATCATCGACGCTTACGAAAAGTATGACACGAACAATAATGACCTGAATCCCTCGGGAGAAAAGCAGAACAACAAGAAATCTGACGGGACCTCATAAGGCGTTAGGCTTTGGCAGCTGTTCTAAGGGAAACCTCCTCCGCTCACAAGAGAAGCTCGACACTCTTTATTGTTGACGGCGCTTTGCCTCCTCCCATAATCCATCCATCTCTTCCAGAGTGGATTGTCGGATATCCTTCCCCTGATCTCTGAGACTTCGTTCGATGTACTGGAATCGCTCGATGAATTTCTCCACGCTCGCACGCAGAGCGCGCTCCGGATTTACTCCAATAAATCGGGCGTAGTTTACGAGAGC
>JAZGDX010000178.1:0-5466 GCA_036478305.1 Bacteroidota bacterium | reverse complement strand
TGTGTGTTTTTGCGCAGGACATTAAACGAAGGAAGAGGGATAACTGCTTGAAAATCAACATCATAGGCGCCGGCGAGATCGGTTTTTATCTAGCCAAGGTGCTCTCTCAAGAAGGGCACGACCTTGCGGTCATAGACAAGAGTGCTGACAGGATCGCCCGCGTCAACGAGCACTGTGATGTGATGGTCCTGGAAGGCAACGGTACGAGCCCAAATCTTCTCAAGCAAGCGGGGGCTCAGGATGCCGACATACTGATCGCCGTTACGTCGTCGGACGAGGTTAACCTTCTTGCGTGCATTATGGCACATCGGCTTGGAACCAAAAGGACCCTCGCCCGCGTCAGCAACCCTGAGTTTATCGCGGATGACGTAGATTTCTCACCGCAGCAGTGGGGAATCGACCTCACCATCTATCCCGAAGGGATTACTGCTGAAGAGATCGTACGGATTGTCCAGCGATCTTCCGCCACCGACGTGCTGGAATTTGAACAAGGAAAAGTGCAACTGCTCGGAATTCGCCTCGATTCTCAGAGCCCAATCATCAATAAGAAGCTTGCCGAGGTCGACCAAGATTATGAGAACATCACATTCCGCTCCGTCGCGATCATACGCGGACCGCGCACGATCATTCCGACAGGTGATGATACCTTCAAACGGGGGGATCACATTTACGTTATGGCGAAAACGGAGTACATCCCCGAGATGCTGAAACTTGCCGGCAAAGAAGAAAAACCGATCCATGACATCATGATTCTAGGAGGTGGAAAGGTCGGAAAGCACATTGCGGGTTTACTCCAGGGCGAGGTCAATGTCAAACTCATTGAATCCGACAAGGACAAAACCTTCCAGCTTGCTGAGGAATTGGAAAACACACTTGTTATCCACGGGGAAGGGAAGGATATCGATTTGCTCGCCCAAGAAGGCTTGATGGATATGGACGCGTATGTAGCGGCCACAAGTGATGAAGAAACCAACATCATCTCATGTCTGATGGCAAAGCATCTCGGAGTGGAAAAGACAATCGCCTTGATAGAAAACCAGGACTATCTCCCCCTCGCCGGATCGATAGGTCTCGATACTGCCGTGAATAAGAAACTTTCTGCAGCAAACGTCATCCTCAAGTTCATCCGAAAAGGGGAAATAGTCTCTATCGCCACCCTCCACGGGGTTGACGCCGAGGTGATAGAGCTAGTCGCCCAGCCCGGCTCTGATGTAACGAAGAAGCGTCTCCAAGATCTCAAATTCCCAAAGGGTGCGCTCATTGGTTGTGTGATCCATAACAGTGCAGTAACGATCCCCGTCGGCAAAACGAAAGTGGCTCCAAACGATCGCGTGGTGGTGTTCACGCTGCCTCGGGCAATCCATCAAGTCGAAAAGCTGTTCAGCAAATAGCCTCAGCTGCCTGCTCCCTCTTGCCTATGAATCTCAAGCCGGTGGTCTCGATTCTCGGTTTTCTGGTCTTCGGAACGGGCGTGGCAATGCTCTTTCCGATCCCATTTTCTCTTTTCTATGGAGACGATGACGTCCTGGCCTTCGTTTTCGCTTCAATCGCTTCAATTGCGGTTGGATTGGTTTTTTGGCTTGGTTACAGGAGCCGAGATCGAGAAGAGGATATTCTCCACGTGAAAGAGGGTTACCTCGTTGTTACCTTCGGCTGGTTCTTCTGCTCTCTATTCGGTTCGCTCCCACTGCTCCTCTCCGGAACCTCCCCGTCATTCACCGATGCGTTCTTTGAAATCGTATCAGGGTTCACGACAACGGGGGCTTCAGTCATCGACGATGTGGAGAAGTTACCTCACGGGATTCTGTTCTGGCGCAGCATGACTCAATGGCTGGGGGGCATGGGAATCATTGTCCTGTCTCTCGCGATTCTCCCACTTTTGGGTGTCGGCGGGATGCAGCTCTTCAAGGCAGAAGTTGTCGGACCGACAAAAGATAAATTGGCACCCCGGATCGCTGAGACAGCACGTCTGCTCTGGGGAGTGTACCTAATCATCTCTGGTGCGGAGACGATCCTGCTCCTCTTCGGCGGAATGTCGCTCTTCGATGCCCTCTGCCACATGTTTGCGACAGTTGCCACCGGCGGCTTTTCCACACGGAATCATAGCATCGGACAATTCGAATCCTCCTACATCGAGTGGGTCGTAACCATTTTCATGTTTCTCGCTGGGACAAATTTTGCACTTCATCTTCGCGCACTTCGGGGAAACTTGACGGGCTACAGGAAAAACAACGAGTTTGTTTTCTACTCAGCCATCCTGCTGGCCGGAATTGTGGTCCTGGCGACACTCAACATCGTGGGAGAGGTCGCAGATGCTTCAACCTCGGTTCGACTTGCAGCGTTTCAAGTTGTCTCCATCACTACCACGACTGGATTCAATACGGCCAACTATCAAACTTGGCTCCCGTCATCGCAAGTCATAATTTTTTTCCTCATGTTCTTTGGCGGTTGTGCAGGGTCCACAGGAGGAAGTATTAAACACATCCGATTGCTGCTACTTCTCCGCACCGGAATTAATGAGTTAAAGAAACTCATCCATCCCAAAGCGGTACTTGTGGTAAGGCATAATGGCCACGCGGTACCTCAAGAGATTCTCATTAACATCGTCGGCTTCGTAGTCCTCTACGTCGCACTTTTTGTCCTCTGCTCCATCCTCATGTCACTCGTGGGTCTCGATTTCATCACGGCAACATCTGCGGTCGCAGCCATGCTCGGGAATGTTGGTCCCGGGCTTGGATCAATCGGACCATGGGAAACCTACATCCAGCTACCATTGCTGGGCAAGTGGATTTCGATCGCGTGCATGCTGCTGGGCCGTCTCGAACTCTTCACGGTGCTCGTGATTTTCAGCGCGGCATTCTGGAGAAAGTAAGTATTCCGGAAGGTCGGACAACTGCCGAGTCACTCCGTTCGACTCGAAACGCCCGTGAGGAAGTTCAGAATTGCGAGAGCAGCAAGCTTCGAGGTTCGATCGTCGAAATCATACTTCGGGTTGACCTCAACGATATCGATCATCGCGGCCTTCGGTTGTTGTCCCACGTAGCGAGCGATCTTTAGCAACTCCTGTGCCTCCAAGCCGGTCGGGTAGGAAGCGCTGACGCCGGGAGCGTCGGAGCCTCGCACGGCATCAAGATCAAAACTGACAAAAACCGCCTCCGTCAGGTTGCTCGCAATCTGATATGAAAGTGAGACAATTTTCTCGATCCCTTCTTCCTGAACCTCACGGAGTGTAAAGATCGTCGACCCTCGGCCAAGTAAGTATTCATAGTGCGCACGTGCATTTGCGTATGGCTGGATGCCGAGCTCGACGAAATTCTGAGGAAGCAGAAGCGTAGTTGCATGTTCCAATATCTGGCGAAACGATGTTCCACTCGTGCGCTGCGGATTCGGTTCTCGCACGTCGAAGTGACTATCGACGTTGATCAGGCCGGCATTGCTTCCCTGCTTCGCGAACGCGCAGAAATTCGGGTAGGTAATATCATGTCCCCCACCGATGACAACAGGAATATGGCCAAGGGCGAGTATATTCTCCAGCACGCCCTGCAAAATCTCATGGATGTCCTCGAGTGCTCCTTTCACTCTGAGGTTACCGAAGTCAAAAATCGATAAGGCGGTGATGTTCTTCTCAGTACCGATGTGATACGGAGTAAGCCTGTACAGCGCCCTCCGGATCGCATCCGGCGCTTCAGCTGCACCTACACGCCCTTTGTTTCGCTTCACACCTTCGTCCTCGGGCACACCGAGGAGTCCTATTCCACCCTGTCCCCGTGACGATGAATAGTTCTTCGTTCCTCGCTTGACCAGATCTCCCATACAGGGGTCGTTTCTATCCCCGCGAGAGTAGAACAGTGATTCGTCCGGCTCAACAAGATGTTCCCAGATCGAGTTCATCCCTCAGACCTCAAGTATGGTTCCTTGGATTATCGTTTTACTGACATGGTTCACGCCGAAATGATAGGGGAGAAATCGGTAATCCGGAATATCGAGCAGGATCAGGTCACCGCGCTTTCCGATCTCGATGCTCCCGAGCTCATGCGAACGGCTGACAGCAGCCGCAGCATTGAGCGTCGATGCCGTGATTGCCTCCTCTGGCGTCATTCCCATGTGCGTACAGGCAATCGTCATCATGAGCGGCATCGAGTAACACATGCAGGAGCCCGGGTTGAAGTCCGTCGCAAGCGCAACAGGAACACCCGCTTCGATAAGCTTGCGGGCTGGCGCGTAAGAGTGTCCTAGAAAAAAGGAAACCCCGGGGAGGAGTGTACCAACCACCTCCCTTTCTGCCAGCTGTTGAATTCCCGTCTCGCTCACGTGTTCCAAGTGGTCAGCGGAAACAGCACCGACACGGCCGGCTAGTTCGGCACCACCCGATGCGGTGAATTCGTCCGCATGGACCTTTGGCCTCATCTCGAACTTTTTCCCTTCTTGCAGGATCCACTCAGATTCTTCCGTAGTAAAGTACCCTTCATCGCAAAAAACATCGCAGTACTCGGCCAGCTTCTTCCTGCCGACGTAGGGAATCAGCTGTCCGACGATGAGTTGAAGATACTGCGACCTCCGATCGCGGTACTCGATCGGGAGCGCATGAGCGCCGAGCAATGTTGGCACTACATTGATAAGCTCTTCCTTCCTGAGCTCATTTACTGCTTCGAGCATCTTAACTTCATTGTCGAAATCCAGTCCGTAACCGCTCTTCACTTCCACCGTCGTAGTTCCGACCCGCATCATCTCCGCGAGCCGTTTCCGGGCGAGTTTCTTCAAGTCCTTTTTTGAAGTCCCTCGGACACTCGTGACGGTAGAGAGAATACCGCCTCCTATTTCTGCAATTTGACGGTAGGTCGAGCCTTCGGTCCGGAGGGCAAATTCCTGCTCTCGACTCCCTGCGAAGAGAAGATGGGTGTGCGAGTCTACAAATCCCGGAAGAAGGATGCGACCCGAAGCATCGATGATGTCCATCGTAGCATCGACGGCCATTGAAAAATCTGCCGCACGTCCTAACCATGCGATCCGGCCATCCCGAACGAGGAGTGTACCGTTCTCGATAATACCGAGGTCTCGCATTGCCCTTCCCACCTTCACGCGTTTGCCCGAGGCGGAGACAGTAACAATTTGCCTAGCATTCTTGATCAGTAAATTCACGGTAGCGGGGCAGTCAGAGAAGTCTGGTCAGTTTACCCACTGGAATCCGCGCTGAGGAGTAATAACTGCAACCTTAATCGGTCCGCCGATTGTTCGCCGCCCCTTTTCGTACTCCTTCCAGTGATCAATCGCATATTGTATGATTGTTCGACAGAGTTCCGGCCCATCGGAAAGTGGAACGTATATGGAATTGATGGAAGGTGTGCGGATTGCCTTTTTGACTCGCTTGACCACCGGCAGTGCACGAAGCTCTTTATACTTTCTATCCTCTCCGAAGAACAGTTGTTGGTATATCGTTTCGAAGGCTCTACGGCCGCTGCCAAACGC
>JAZGDX010000177.1:0-2909 GCA_036478305.1 Bacteroidota bacterium | reverse complement strand
GATGGAACTGACCCCCCACAAACCAGCGGTGGTTCTGCAACTCGATGATCTCCACAAGGTTGTTCTGAGGGCAGACCCCGCTCATAATCATCCCGTGGTCTTGAAGGATCTGCCGGTACTCGTTGTTCACCTCATACCGATGTCGGTGGCGTTCATAGATCAGGTTTTTCTTATACGCCTGGAATGCCTTCGTTCCTTTCTGAATTCGGCACGGATACTGGCCAAGCCGCATTGTTCCACCCTTCTCCGTAACCTTTTTCTGCTCCAGCATTATGTCGATGACATTCTGCTCGGGATGGTCATGGAACTCAGAGCTGTTTGCCGCCTTCAGTCCACAGACGTTACGCGCATAATCGATCACCGCACACTGGAGCCCGAGACATATACCGAGGAACGGCACGTTGTTCATCCGCACATACTGGATCGCCTTGATCTTCCCCTCGACACCCCTCGCACCGAACCCCGGCGCCACGAGAAGTCCTGAAACATTCTTCAAGTATTCCTCTGCACCGTTCTGTTCAATGAGCTCTGAATCGATCCACTCCAGGTTCACGCGCGCGTTGTTCTCCGCACCAGCGTGGACGAATGCCTCGGCGATGCTCTTGTAGGAGTCGCGCAACTGGACGTACTTACCGCAAATGCCGATCGTTACTTCTCCGACGGGATTTTTCACCTTGTTGACGAACTTCCTCCAAGTTCTCAGGTCGGGTTTTGCGCACTTCAAATTGAGCTTTTCAATCACGATTTTGTCGAGTCCCTCCTTGTAGAAGAGCAACGGCACTTCATAGATCGACTCAACGTCCCGCGCTTCGACGACGGACCTCGGCTCCACGTTACAGAAGAGAGCAATCTTCTCACGCAATTCCTTCGACAGCCGCTTTTCGACGCGGCAAAGGAGAATGTCCGGCTGAACGCCAATCTGGAGGAGTGTATGCACGCTATGCTGCGTCGGTTTCGTTTTCAGTTCGCCGGAAGATTTAATAAACGGGACGAGCGTCACATGAACGTTCACCGCGTTTCGCTTCCCCTCTTTCAGCATAAGCTGTCGCATTGCTTCGAGGAACGGTAGACTTTCGATGTCACCGACCGTACCACCGATCTCACTTATGATGACATCGTACTTCCCCGTTCTTCGAAGGTCGTAAATGCGCTTCTTTATCTGGTCGGTGATGTGTGGAATTACTTGAACCGTCGCCCCTAAATAATCGCCGCGGCGCTCCCGCGATATCACTTCGTGGTAGATTTGTCCGGTCGTCGTGTTGTTGTTACGTGACATGTTCTCCCCAAGGAAACGCTCATAATGGCCGAGATCGAGGTCCGTCTCCGCTCCGTCGTCCGTCACGTAGACCTCACCATGTTGATAGGGATTCATCGTCCCTGGATCGACGTTGATGTACGGGTCAAATTTCTGAATTGTCACCCGCAGACCTCGGGCCTTCAAGAGCAAGCCAAGGGAGGCAGACGAAATTCCTTTCCCAAGAGACGAGACAACACCACCTGTCACAAAGATATACTTGACGCTATTCTTCGGCAAGGCCACTCCTTTCCTCAATGGAAGTCTCTGGATAAGACCTGGAGAGATCAAGCTTGCTGGGTGACACAATGCCTCCGGACAGGACGAGTTTCATCGCCTCTTCAATCGATAATTGCATTTCGATTGCTTCCAGTTTTGGCACAAGCAGAAAAACGCCGGAGGTCGGATTTGGAGGGTTGGGTACGTACACGTTATACATGGGTTCGCTAGCCCCTTTTGACGATTCAACAACAACCTCGTTCGTCACGAACGCCACAGTATACAGCCCCTTCCTCGGATATTCGATGACCAGAACCTTCCGAAAAGCTTTTCCCTTGCTCCCGAGAGAGAATGCCCTTATTAAATCTTTTGACGCAGAATAAATTGTCCGCACAAGTGGGATGGACTTCATGACTTCATCCATCCAAGCCAGGATTTGCTTCCCGATGAACGCACGAGACGCGAGACCGATGAGGAAGACAATCAGTATAGCCACGACAAATCCTAGGCCGGGAATTCGAAGGCCCAAGATACGCTCGAGCGTCGGGGTCAAAGTCCCGTCGATTACTCGGTAAAACACTCGCAGGATCCAGAACGTCAACATCACGGGAATGACGATCACAATCCCACGCACGAACGAAGTCCTCAGGAGTCCCCAGAACCCTCTGTGCTTCTGACTCGAGGAAATCCCCATCATATTACGCTGTCCCTTTTGGCGTTTGTTATCCATTGCGACGACCCTCCGTCATGCAATCGATTTCGTTTTCATCCATTCACGAACTCGTTCTACATCCTCGGGAGTATCAACTGAGATACTTTCACCCTCAGTAATTGCACATTTGATGCGATAGCCGTTTTCCAGAATTCGCAGCTGCTCCAGCTGTTCTGCTTTCTCGAGGCTCGTCGGTTCCATCTGCGAAAACCGGACTAGGAAATCCCGACGGTACACGTAGAGACCTATGTGCTTGTAATACGGGTGTGTCCCCGGCCATTCACTTGCACCTCCATCGTCACGAGGGGGTGGGATTTGAGCACGGGAAAAATAAAGAGCAAAGTTTTCCTTATCCAGTACCACTTTCGGAATATTTACATTGCTCAGCTCGATGCGGTCGGTGATCCGTTTCACGAGTGTCGATACCTGTGTGGCATTATCCAAAATCAGGACCCGAACTTCATCGTCAATCATGTCAGGAGCCAGGAGAGGTTCATCGACCTGGATGTTGACGACGATGTCCGCATGGAGCATCTCCCGCAGGACATGGGCCACCCGGTCACTACCGCTGCTGCAGGATGTGGGCGTCATCACGGCCGTGCCGCCAAACTCCTTCACCGCCTGGTAGATTCGCCCATCGTCGGTGGCTACCAGCACCGCGCCCAGCGATCCCGCCCGCGATGC
>JAZGDX010000176.1:0-4318 GCA_036478305.1 Bacteroidota bacterium | reverse complement strand
CCTGCTGCGATGACGCCGAGTTTTAGGTCCTCAACACCGAATCCCTTGAGCGATTGCGTCTTGAAATGGTTGATCAACAGGTCGTAGGCGTAATCATGGTTGAAGATCCAGTCGTCCAGTTTCGAGTATATGCCATCGAACCGGTCCTTGAGGAGCTCCCGTATGGTCTCATGATTCCGTTTCTCGACGAGAATTTCCGATGGTCTCAAGGTTGAGATTTGCTCCACCAGCTGTCTTATGGAGCACTCGCTAATGATGAACTCGCCTGTCGAGACATCGACGAACGCGATCCCAACGGTTCCATCCTGTGTCGGCAGAGGGGACGGAAAATGCAGCGCAGCGAGGTAGTTGTTCTTCTTCTGGTCAAGGACTTCATCGGAAAAAGCGACGCCAGGAGAGACCACTTCGATGACGTCCCGCTTGACAATACCCGTGGCGAACTTCGGGTTTTCGAGTTGCTCGCAGATAGCCACGCGGTATCCTGCTTTCAGCAGTCTCGGAAGGTAGGTGTCCAAGGCATGGTGAGGGAATCCGGCAAGGGGAACATCTCTTGCGGCACCATCCCCGCGCCGAGTAAGTGTTATTCCAAGCACCCTTGAGGTAATCTTCGCGTCATCGTTGAACGTCTCAAAGAAATCCCCCATGCGGAACAACAGTATCGTCTCCGGATACTTCTGCTTGATCTTCTGGTATTGTTGCATCAGTGGAGTGGGCATAAGGCGAACGCGGCTCAACGCGTCTAGAGCGGAAAGAATGCAGCCTTTGAGCAAAAGTAACGGAAATTCCGTCAGAAAGTCAACGAGAGTTCAGGCCTTCAGCCCGTCCCTTCATGCGGCATCTCGGGCATCTCTCGCGAGGTCTTGAATGTTTAGGGGGTGGGTGCGCGGTGAGATTCTCTACTCCAGTTCTTTCAGTGCCTCCAGTTTCAATTCAGCTCGCTTGCTGTACTCGAGTGTTGCCCGATGATCTGGTTCGATGAACAGGGCTTTGTTCCAGGTCTCAAGGGCAGCTTGGAACTCTTCCTTAACGTAGAATTGCAATCCCCTCTTGAAGTACTTCTCAACTTCGGGCTTGAGTATCTCGCGGGTCCTGTCGAGGAATGCCTTCGCTTCAGGATATTTTTCGTCGCGTCGGAGAACTTCCAGAAAAATGTTCAGTGCTTCAAAATGCTCTTCCTCGTCGAGCGCTGATTTTCCGCGTTGGAACAGCTGTTTCGTCGTCCGTCGTGCTTTAATGGATTCCAAGCCGGATTTTGCCTTTGCGTTCCTGCGATCGAACACCAGGACCTGCTCAAACTGTCTTCGCGCCTTTTTAATCTGGTTTGTAGCAAGGAACGCCCTAGCGCGGCTGAGATGGCTTCGAACACCTTCGTTGATCGATGACTCCATCTCGCTGATGCGCAAAGGCACCTCCTGATTGCCGGGGTCGATGTCGAGCACCCGATCATAGTTCCTCCGTGCAGGTTTAAACTTTTTCAGGTCCCTCAGGCTATCGCCGGTAGCAATCAATCCCTGTATGTGGTCGTGAAGCTTAAGTTGGACTTCACTGAGTCGTTGTCGAGCATCCTCGTGATCCGGGTACGCTAGCAATACATGCGAGTACATGTTGACGGCCTCAAGGTAGTCTCCCCGATCTTCCGATGAATTTCCCTCTCGGAAGTAGACGACGATAGTGGTTTCCATGACAGCCGTGGCGAGATTTGCGAGCGTTCGCGCGTGAGGATCATACTCGTCATACTGCAGTGCTGTCAAGAAATGCCCTCGCGCGTCAAAGTATCGTTCTTCATCATATGCATCCAGTCCGCTTCGAAAATGTCTGTTGCGAACATCGCGCGCCTTCTCGCTAATCCGGAAATTGAGCGAGAAGGAAATCCCCACGTCACCCACGGTGAGGTCGGCGCTCACATATGACGTCTTGAAGCTGAGACCTGCTGAGACGTTGCTGAACGAAAGGGTCCCTGCCCAGAGTGAGAGCCGGGGGCCCGCACGATACTCCGCACCCATGAGAAACCCTCCGTTCACTCCCTGGAGTTGCCACGCGGCCTGCCACCTGAGGGTGTTCGGGACGACCCAGTATGCACCTCCTACGTTGAAACCGAAGAGGGGAGAACGCGCCTCAAGGGATAGATTGACCACACTCATGCCCGCGTGAAGTCCGGAGTGCTGACTGGCAGAATCCGGAAGGTGGAGCGCGGTTCCGAGCGATACTGTAAGTCGTGTAACTCCACCGCGGACTACATTGATGGCGCCACCGACTGTCTGGTGCTTGCCAAGGAGGCGGCCATATGCTGCACTGTACCAGTTGTGGTTTGCCTCGTTCGCAATTCCCACCGCAAACGTACCCCAGAACGGTATGAAACGCGCAGCACTAATGGAGGGAACTGTGGAGAATCGGTGCGTGCTCACGAGGAACTCGTCTTGGTGAAGGCGAGCGATTTCAGCTGGATTCAGGAATAAGGCTGCTGACCGAGGCAGCCACATTACCGACGAACCGCCGAGACCGTAGTTCTTGCTGCCAGCAACCTGAGACTGGGCAGAGACGGAGTGAGTTGTCAGACCGATGAGGATGAGAACGACGAGGACGCGGCACATGGTCAGGAAAGTGGCAGTCGTACTTGGTAAACGGACACTCGGCTTCGCTTGCCCTTTATATCCACTTTCTGTTCCGGTTTCATGGAAAATCTGCCATTAAGCCGAGTGATCACATCCTGCGTCACGAGAATTCCAAAGGCGCCTGACGTGCGGCAGAGACGAGAGGCGAGATTTACCGGGTCTCCAATGGCCGTGAAATCCATCCGGTCACGCGACCCGATACTGCCGAGGACGGCCCGGCCGGTCGCGATTCCGATTCCAACCGTGAGAACGACTTCATTCTTCCGTCGGCGTTCGTTGTTCATCTGTTTAATTTCTCCTTGAACGCAGACTGCCGCGGAAACCGCGCGGTACGCCATTTCCTCTCCTTCAAAGATGCTCATAATGCCGTCTCCCATGAATTTGTCCACGACACCATGGTGTTCGTGGATTATCCTCGTCTGCAAATCGAGGTAGTGATTGAGAGACTCAACCACTTCTTCTGGCCAGAGGGTTTCCGAAACGGCGGTGAAGTCCCGAATGTCGCTGAATAGGACCGTAATAACCTTCCGCATGCCGCCGAGGGTCGCCAGCTTCCCTTCTGAGAGCATTCGAAGGGTCGACCGCGAGACAAACTTTTCCATTTCCGACTTCTCGCGGATTTGATACACCATCTGGTTAAATTCATTTGCAAGAGTTCCGACTTCGTCCTTGCTGCGCGTCACTACGGTGACTTTGAGATCACCAAGCCCAACACGCCGTGCTGCATCTGATAGAGCGAGGATAATTTGGACGATCCTGCCCGACGCGAGAAAAACGAGGTAGATTGCGACGACCGAAACGATCACGCTGGTGATGACAATCATGCGTTTCATGTCCTTGATCGGTGCGAGCAGGACGGCCTTTGAGAAGCTCGCCGAGACACCGCCCACTAGGATTTTCCTCTCTTCGCCATTGCCCGACTTGACAACAAAAATCGGTTGGGCGTACCGGAACTGTTCCAAGGTTTCGATCAAGGTCAACGTGTCTAAGCCCGCTATCTGGTCCCATTCCTTCGGTGAGACAAGGCGGTTCACGCTGTCTGCGTACACATGTGCTACGATACTGCCATTTCGATCGAACACATAGAGGACCTCAAGCCCTGGGATACTCCGTTTGCTGAAGTCCGTTAGGTAGTCCTGAAGGGCGGGGAAAGATTTGAGCAGCAGGTTGTCTTCTGCCATGTCGGCCAGACTCTGGACGATATGCCTTCCGACAATTTCACTCTGCACCCGGAGTTCCTGCTCCTGGCGTTTCAACGTGATGCTGCTGATTGCGAAGACGACGAGGGCGATCGAAACACCGACGATGAGGCTGAGCTTGAGGCGGATCTTCATCCGCATGAAGGGATCGACTACCTGCTTCCAGACGGCAGATATCCATCCTGAGAGTGAACGCAGAAGCCGACTGAGGTGCCGCCGAAACCATTGGAAGCCCGCCTTGAGAGGGCCGCGAACGAACGAGTTCTCAGTGAGAGCACGGGACAACATTGACAACATCTGGCGGGCCTCTCTCATCACTGCTTTCAACTGGTCTCCTATGGCAGATATCTTTTGTGCCGCTGATGCAGCCCGTTATTCCTTTTCCGTTTAGTCGTGAGACGCTTCGAACTGGTCGACATGGCAGCGGAGCCCCGGGGGTGGGCGGAGAAGCCCGTCGAGCGAATCGCGTTCGAGTGGGTCGGCGGACCCACCACCTCCGAGGAACCA
>JAZGDX010000175.1:0-4302 GCA_036478305.1 Bacteroidota bacterium | reverse complement strand
GCGAATGCGTTCACTCCAACGATGATCTTCTCCTTCATCTCGACCGCGCGTTGATATTCGTAGGCGCTTTGTGCGATCTCATGCTCATAGTACTTGCTCTCAATCGCCTTGACCGCGCCTCCCATCGCATCGACCTTATTCAAATACTCCCAGACGCGTTTCTCGACCTCATCCGTGAGGAGTTCGATGTGGTACGATCCTCCGACGGGATCAACCGTGTCCGCGACTCCGCTCTCGTACGCGATCACCTGCTGCGTGCGCAAAGCCAACCGGACAGACTCTTCGGTTGGCAGCGCGAGCGCCTCATCACGCGAGTTCGTGTGGAGCGACTGACAGCCCCCGAGTACTGCGGCCAAGGCCTGGAGCGTCACACGGACGACATTGTTGTCGATCTGTTGGGCCGTGAGCGTCGACCCACCGGTTTGCACATGGAATCGAAGCTTCGTGGAGTCATCGTTCCGAGCCCCGAATCGCTCGCGCATGATTCTTGCCCATATCCTCCGCGCTGCACGGTATTTTGCAATCTCCTCAAAGAAATTGTTGTGCGCGTTGAAGAAAAAGGACAGCTTCGGAGCAAATTGGTCGACCTCCATGCCCATATCGATCACAGATTGAACGTACGCTATGGCATTGGCAAACGTGAACGCGACTTCCTGAACAGCAGTGGAACCTGCTTCGCGGATATGGTATCCGCTGATCGAGATCGGATTCCAACGAGGGAGGATCTCATTACACCAGCAAATCGTGTCGGCAACGAGCCGGAGTGAATGCTCCGGAGGATAAACATAAGTACCGCGAGCTGCGTACTCTTTCATGATATCGTTCTGAATGGTCCCGGAAATTCTTTTCAGGTCGATTCCCTGCTTTTTTGCCAGTGCAACGTACATGCACAACAAAATCGGAGCAGTCGCGTTTATTGTCATCGAGACTGTGATTTTCTCAAGGTCGATTCCGGCAAAAAGCGTCTCAATGTCCTCTACCGAATCGATGGCAACACCGACTTTCCCCACCTCCCCTTCCGCGAAAGAATGATCCGAGTCGTAGCCCATCTGAGTCGGAAGGTCGAAGGCCACGGAGAGGCCCGTCGTTCCGTGCTCAAGCAGATGCCGGTAGCGCTTATTCGATTCCTCGGCCGTTCCGAAACCGGCATACTGTCGCATCGTCCACAGCTTGCCCCGGTACATCGTTGGGTAGACGCCGCGCGTAAAAGGATATTGACCCGGGAATCCCACCTTCTCCTCGTAGTCATGATCACGAGGCAGGGCGAGCCGCTCGATGTCTATTCCCGAATCCAACACGAACTTTGGCTGGCGCTCAGGAAAATGCTCAAGTGTGGGCTGAACCGTATTCCGCTCCCACAGCAGTTTTTTCTGTTCGAGTTGTTCGTGTGTGTCCATCGTATTTTCTTGTGATTGGTTTCTTCAGCGATTTGGGAACGCTGAGACAAAATAATCCACTGCACAGGCAATGTCAACTCGTGGAACGAGAACGTTGAATAGGCGGGACGATCTTTCGCGAAGAGGAGAGAGCTGGGAGAAATGCTCCTAGCGCCAATCTACGACCGAAATGTTTCTGCCGTCGGACTCGAGAACCACCGCACCGTGCTCGTCGGTCCGGTACACCTCAACCTGCAGCTCTTCGAAACGTGCAAGGACCTCTCTGGAAGGATGACTGAACTTGTTGAACTTGCCGACCGAGATGACACCAAACCGGGGTGTCACTTTCTGCAGAAAAGAAAGTGAGCTGCTTGTGCTACTTCCATGGTGACCGATTTTCAAGACGTCGGCATCGAGGAATGCTCCAAAGTCGCTCAACAACTCCCGTTCGCCGCCCTTCTCGACGTCTCCCGTGAACAAGAAGCTCGTTTCGCCGTAAACCAATTTGATGACGACGGAGCCGTCATTCAAGTTCCTAACTCGCCGTCTATTCGTCGAATGTACGGACTCGATCCGAGGATGGAGAACGTACAACCTGACCTTCTCATAGCCGCCAAGCGTGTCTCCTGCTTGCACTCTCTGCAAGGGGATGTCCTTCGCCCTGAGCAGCTCCATGAGTCGCCTGTAGACATTCGATTTAGCTTTCTGGCCAGAGTCGTCCACTCGTCGGACGGGATATTCCTCGAGAACCGCCTCCAATCCAGCCATATGATCGTTGTGTGGATGGGTGATCAATGCGCGATCTATTGAACTGATACCCTGCCTCCGCAGGAACGGAACAATCATTCGCTCTCCGGCGTTTGAAGTCTTTGTACTCGGACCGCCATCGATCATCATCGTCTTTCCGTCCGAGAATTCCAAAAAGATCGCATCCCCCTGTCCCACGTCGAGAAATGTTATCCTCAACATTCGAGACTTCAACGCGCCGACATCAATGGTCCAGATGACAGACGTTAGGGTCAGCGAGACGATCAGGACTGCCGCACGACGGGCGAGCCGGTGATTCCAGTGAACCGCAGGAAACAAACATCCGTAGTAGCAGACCACGGCGGCAAGGCCGAGCGACGGTACTTCCACAGCCGACCAGCGCAAGTTTCCCGCCAGACCCACCGCGTTGAGCATTAATGTTAGCAGCAAATGTACGACTTCAGCATAAAAGGCCGCCAGCCACGGAGCGATGAGGCTGCAGATCAGCATGAGGAACCCGAGAGGGACTACGATGCCAACCATGGGAACCACGATGAGATTTGCGGCGAGAGCGACAAGCGAGATTTTTCCGAAGTAGATTACGTTGAACGGCAGGGTTCCGAGCTGAGCCGCACCGGAAAGCACGAGCAAGCTGAGAGCTCCCTTCACGAAAGCGTTTTCCTTCAAGGAGGGTGGAAGTAAGGAGTTGATCCGGATCCACCTCGGATAGATGTAGATCAGCGCAAACACCGCGACAAAGGAAAGCTGAAATCCGGGATGGAAGAGCTGTTTAGCATCGACGAGAAGAACGGTCACTGCCGCAACGGCGAGAGAATTGTAGGAGTCGACACGGCGTTCGAGCAACGACCCCACGAGGAAAACGGTTGTCATGATCGATGCGCGAATGACCGGAGGCGCAAAACCTGTGAGCGCGGCGTACCAGAGTAGGCCGATGATCGTTCCAACTACCTTGAAAGTGCGCGGGAGCCTGAGAAAACCCAACATCACGAAGAAAATCCCCGCCACGATCCCGACGTGCAACCCGGACACTGCGAGCACGTGCATGACTCCTGCATTCACGAATGAGCTCTTAATTTCTGTGGAGATACCGCTCCTGTCTCCTACGATAAGTCCCTTCAGGAACTGTGCTTCATCTCCTCCGATCTCTCTGTCCACGAGTGAAACGAATCGCTGGCGGAGGGGAATCACTAACGAGTGCACAAGCCAGTTGCCGCTACCACCGCTTTCACGGTGGAGCCCGTTGAACCCGGAGATGTACATTGTCGCGTAGATGTTGTTCACCTCCAGGTAGCGCCGATAGTCGAAGTCGCCGGGATTCCGGGCCGTCGAGGGACTCTGCAGCCTCCCCGCAAGTACCAATCGATCGCCGTAGGAGATCTCCGGGAGCGTTTCGGCTTTGATTCCTCGCGCCTGCAGGACCACAAGGACATCACCCTCGGTGAAGAAGACAGTGTCACGACGGAACATCCGGTCCGGCCGGAGTACGAATCGAAGTCGGTCGCCGGGATTTGTGGGCTGAGTCACGACGGTCCCACGAACTACAACCGAATCACGGCCATCCACGAGGTGAACCACATGGGTGGGGAGAAACAACCGCTTGTCAAGGGTAATTTTCAACGAGCCGGCACATGTCACACTTAGGAGCAGGCAAAGAGGGAGTGCACATTTCGAATACTCATTGGAGGATCGGGACATCACAATGGCGGCTAGGCCGAAGAAAGGGATGCCGGCGAAGAGACTCGGAACAGGAAGAGAGACGTGCCATCCGGCAAGGACCCCAACGATGTACGCAAGAGCTACCTTGAGCGCTGGCCGGGAATAAAGGAGCGTGTGCAGTGTAACCTGCGGGTCCGCCACGATCTCCTCGAAAAATCCATGGTGCAGCGGATAAATTGTCTCGGCTTTATCAACCGATGCCAAGAACCCGCGATATCATTCAAACAACGAAAGAGGTACCGGGTGTCAAGTAGGTGATCTCGTCGAGGACCATCCGCTGTCGCTCTCGTTGCGGACACTGTCCACCCGGTCGCGGTTTAAGATACGTCAACGACCCCAATTATGTCGTTGATGAGAGTGAGATTTGCTTGACTGGTTTGGATTAGCTGGAACTGCTGGAGGGGAGATTGCCAATTCAACACAATCGAGAGTACCGGGAAGG
>JAZGDX010000174.1:0-2607 GCA_036478305.1 Bacteroidota bacterium | reverse complement strand
CATCTGGCGCACAGAGTGGATGAGCCAGCCGGCGTGGTTGGATTCTTGCTTCAGATCCCCAAAGATTGGGAAGTACAACGCGTCACCCGTGCTACCCTCGGAACGCTCGAGGTGCTCCGGCGGTACGAGAATCTGGAGTCATTCTTCCAGCCCGAACCCGGATACCAGTCGTTCGGCGTTTCTCTGCTGGACCTGCCGAGCGAAACCGATGATGTGCTGTGGAAAATAATGGTGACGGTCGTCCCCCGGTCGGTCGGCAGCTATCCTCTGAAGGTGATTTCCTGCAGCCAGTCTGACTCAGACGCGGGCTACGGTTGGAGGGTCTCCGAGCCGGCGGACTTTGCAGGTTTTCGCCGGTTGGAATCGGGAAAATTCGTGGAGGTCGTGTCCGTGCGTTCTCCTCAGTACAACGGCGGGCAGGCGGTGTCGCTCCGTCAGAATGGCGACGCGATACACATTGGACCGGTCGAGGTTCCGTTCTTCGTTCCTGAGGAGGATTTTACCGTCGAGTTTTGGCTCAAGACGACTTCACTCGATGGGGGCATACTGACTGTCACGGGTGCATCTCTCGATGATGCTAGCCCCGGGGGAATCTACCTCGAGATCGATCCCGAAGGAATGCCGGTTCTCACAGTGGGGGAGGGCGCCTCTGCGAAATTCCTTATGGCAGACGTGACCATCGCAGACGGCACCTGGCATCATCTGTCTCTTGCCCATCGGGCCAGCAGCAAGTCGCTGCTGCTTCATGTCGACGGAAAGCTGACCGATAGCCTTACGGTTTCCCGATTCTCCAAGATCCAGCCAGTTTCATTGACCATGGGAGCTTTGGTTCGGGAGGGCTTTGTCGGAATGATCGATGAGTTTCGCGTTTGGTCCGTCGCGCGGACTGCAGATCAGGTTCGCCATGATATGATGCGTGTTCTGGAGTCAGCTACGGCTGGATTGATCGGTCTCTATCATTTCGACGAGCTTTCAGGGGCGAACGCAGCGAATGAACTCAGAGTGGGATTGCCGGGCGCCACGTTGCATGGAGAGGCAAGATTTGTTGCATCACATTCTCCTGCGGTGTCGGAGGTATTCCGGTTTTCGGCGCAGCTGAGGGGCGGCGAGATCGAGCTTACGTGGGTCTTGAGGTCAATCGAGGGAGTCGATGAGTTTATCGTTGAACGTCGGCAGGAGGGTGAGCCTTTTGAGGAAGCTGCACGGATCAACGTACTTGAGTCAATAGGCAGCATGAGTCCACACACGTTCACGTATGTTGACAGAGTCTTGACGGATGTGGGAGTGGTCCGGTACCGGATCAGACAGAACAATGTTGACGGGTCCCTTCGCTATTCCGATGAAGTGAAGGTGGGGGCAGGGAGGCCTGTGGAGTTCACTCTCGAGCAAAACCATCCGAATCCGTTCAATCCTTCGACGACCGTTACGTACACGCTTCACGTCGAGACGCAGGTACGTCTTAAAGTATATGACCTCGTGGGTCGAGAAATCGGTGTTTTGGTCGACCAGCGCCAGGGGCCGGGAACGTATGCGATCGACTTCGACGTGGAGAACTACAAAGGACTCACCAGCGGCATCTACTTTTATAAGCTCGAAACGGAACGCCAGTCAGAGGTTCGGAAGATGATCCTGGCGAAGTGACGTAGAACCCGAGTGCTTTTTTGACGTGCAATTCTCCATCCATAATCTAAGCTGAGGAGGAGCATATGAAAAAGATGACCGAAATTCAGGTTAGCATCGAGGATAAGCCAGGAACGATGGCTACTCTTTGCTCCGTATTGGGGAAGGCAGGGGTGAATATCGATGGCTCGATGGTAACGGGTGGGGTGGTGAGAATGGTTGTGCAAGATGTCCCGAAGGCGACGAGTGCGCTCAACGGGGCCGGCTACAAGCCGAGTACGAAGGAGGTCGCAGCTGCGGAGGTCCCGAACCAGCCGGGGGCGCTGACCACTCTTGCTCGGAAGATCGCTGACAAGGGAGTGAACATCGACTACCTCTATGCGACGACGATGGGCTCGGGTGGGAAAGCCACTGTGGTGTTTGGGGTCGCCAATCCTGACGCAATCGCCGGGTTGTGATCCCGCGAAAGCCGGAAGAGAGCTGCGTTTGACGCTGCCTACCGGGTTGCGTTTTCAACCAAAGCCCTGCTCAGGAATGAGCGGGACTTTTTTGACTGCGTACTCGTGAGTCCTGATGTCAGGGGGATCAGTCGGCCCACAGACGGGTTTGGTGCCGGTGAATTTCTTTTCTGGCGCTTTGACGTCGGAACTTATCAGGATTACGACCGTATACCCACACACAATCATCGACGGCCGGCAACGCACCCCGCACACTGGCGCGTTACCATTGTCTTCTAGCCAAACAAAGAACGTGGATTTGTGGGGTGAGCACTGAGACCGATTCGTGCTTGAGACTGTTCGACTTGGTGTGGATAACACAAGCACGGTTTGCTAGTTAACAAATTCTGGGAGGGACGCACTTCCCGGAGTAATTCAACAGTCCTCCTGACTTCTACTGCTTTCCGTGATGCTCTTCAGCTCGTGCACTCTTCGGGCAGACCCGCTGAACACAGTACACCGTACGCATTCTACGACCGTAACCATCTCA
>JAZGDX010000173.1:0-4435 GCA_036478305.1 Bacteroidota bacterium | reverse complement strand
GGTACCGTCGAACCCTGGTGGTCAGGAAGTCTTCAATAAATGAGAGCGTTCGAAACAGAAATTTCTTTGTCGCCGTCTCCTTATCTGCAACGAAGAGCTTGAATATGGCATTTCCGTCAGGGAGTTCGACAAGTGGTTGTTGAACTAGCTCGTTTGATACGTGGGGAATATCCACTCGTGGGACAAGACCTAATCGACCGACAGAATATTGGATATGTTGTTCAGGAAACAACCTATCCAAATCGTACCCTCCAGTTTTCACCTCACAAATGACTCCAAGGTTCCGTTGGAATCCAACTTGCTCAGCCAATTCTTGGTCCCAGTCGTCAGGTTTACCTCCGATTTCTTCGTATACGTGAGATGTCCGAATAGCCAGTAGGTCAATGTCAGAGGAATGTCGAATATTCTGTGATTGATGAACAACGAAATTCGTGATTGGGAAAAATCCATTCAATCTGAGATACCAGTAAGTAATTTCCTCACCATAGTTCATTTGAAATACCTCTTGCATAATTCAATGGGGTCTGACCACTTTGATTCCCCCTTCTTCCTTGATGTCCCGTCCCACCAAGGACGGCGAAGAGCCGTCTTTTTCTTTTGATTCTATCGTCTATCGCGTTTGTTCAGAGGTAGCCAGCCTCTGTTTCTCATTGATCCATAATTCGGTTACTTTCCCAACAATATCCTCTAAAATGGGGATGCGAAATCCCTTTTCGTAAATTTGTTCCACCAGCCGAGTAGCGCCTTCGATATTTTTAATCGCGCGGGCGGGGTCGTCATAACCCAATTCAGCCGTCACTTCCCGCCGAATAGCTTGAAATGTCTCCCCTCCCAAGGGCTCTTTAAACACTCCCTCAAGATTCTCCTTAAATACTGCCCACGTTTGGTGGACCTGAGTATCAGGGAAGTCCTCCACAGATACACCAGCCAAACGAAGATATCTGTGATTGCTATTCTTGGCCTTTTCCTCTTTCTCTGCGTTCCCAATAACCTGCGAATCTGCATCAAATATAAAATATGTAGGAATTTCAAGTCCTCGGAAAACCACTGTGGGTCGGTCTATATTATTCTTCCCATTTGCCGGCACTACAACTATTCCGCGCTCAGACCAACCCCCACTCATAATCTCTTGAAGTTTCCATAGAGCACCAACCTCCGAAGGACCTTCCACTACCACGACTACGTCTGCAAAGAATCCCTCATTCACCATGGTGTTCATAACCGACATCGCACGGGCTTTAAATGTGTCTCTCGTGAACGTCGCTGCATCAGCATCGCATACTGTCGCCAGTCTTTCCGCTGCCTGTTTTAGCGAAAAACGCGTGACTACACTCTGGGGCACAAGTGATTCCGGCAGCAGTACTTTTCTGACCATTCGAATGTGATCAAACCGCGGGAGATCTACAAAATATGGCGAATGCGTGGTGTACAAAACTTGGTTTTTCGCCCCAAGGCCAATCCCTTGCTTTTCAGCCAACTGCAGCAGGAGATCGGCAAGATAACGACACCGTGACGGATGAAGGTGGAGCTCCGGCTCCTCGATCCCTAATATCAGATCAGGCCCTTCGGATAGCTCTGCGACGTCTGGAACGGGAGGACCTTCATGCTCACTAGATTCATCGATCGGTGATATCGCAGGAGTGATCATAGCTAAATGTTGGAGCAAGGTTAGAACCAACGCCCGCTGGAGGCCATGACCCTTGCGGCTTATTTCCCCTTCAAAATCATCCTCAACCAGGGTAGCCTTTGCCGCAGGAAGTGGAACCTCGGGGGGCTTAACCTCATCCCAGTTTAGCCTTAGCTTAGAGCCAGGGGCGAACTTTTCGAGTGTTTCCGAAATCGAGGACCCTAGCTCGGGTAGCTCCACCAGATTTTCAGAGCTATACAGCGCCTTAACCCTATCTTCATACTCGGATTTGAACTCTTGTATGTCTTTTCTTGCATTGATCTTTCTTAAGATGATCATATCCAAGATCTGATAAATTGCCCCCTTCTTCCCGGTAACTTCGGCCGACGCCTCCCGTACTGCCGGAACCAAGACATACTTTGTGAATTTATCGAGCTTACCGCCCCCAATGTTTCTGGGACCAAAGAATTGGTCTTCTGCCTCAACTGGCTTCATAAGGCCAGGATGGGCAGCTTCGTACTCGACCATCAGCCGCTCAACTTCATCCGAACTTTTGGCCTTCTTATTCAGGCCGTCGAATTGGCCGCCGTCGACCAGTTCGTTCCAGGCGTCAGTCCGATCCTTCTTTCCAGCCTTTGCTCTTATTTCGGCAAACTCTTGTATCTGCAAAGCTGCGGAATAGTATCGCTGCGCGATGCGGCCATCTTCTTTTGATATTCGCTTGGTAACGATCAATCTATCATCTCTTATGTAAGCACGGAATTCTCGTTTTTCCTCTTCGCGGAGATCGCCATACGTAACGCGAATCTCTATTGGAGAGCCCATATCTCGATCGAAAAAATCTTCTTCCGTTACCGGCGCTACGATGTCATAAAACGCCTCAATTGCATGAAGGAATGAAGATTTGCCAGCGCCGTTTGGGCCAACGATTGCCGATAACTTGTCGCAATCTAGGCGGGCCTGATGGATGGATCGGAAATTTTTTACATCAACGGAGTTTATAATCATATGATTTGAGTTCGAGTTGGCGTCTTTCCATATAAATTTCAGCTAAATGCGGCGTGCTTCGCACGCCTGCAAGGTAGTTGCTCCGACATACAGAAGGTATGTGTGTCAGGCATGTGATTCTGCTGATTTTGCAGACCGATCGCGTGCTAGGGGGGCCCTGAGCTGTGAATGGGGGGTGGCCCGCCCATCCGTGAAGGGACAGCCCGTAGACGTTAAACAGTCAATATTTCATGCCTGACACCAACCCTCTATATTACGTGGTAAGGGGCCCCAATGGGAAATTGGGGTCGGAGTCGAATTTTCTTGCTGGCCCTGTTCGGGGAGCCGGATCGCCTCCAGCTTGAACTCCCGGGTGAACCGTTTCCGTCGTAGCATGAGGCACATCCTAGGGGATTGTGTCCCCTTTTGAGGTGTCCATCAAACCAGGGCAAGTTCCCTCTGACCCCAATTTCGCAGTTCCGCAATTTCGGGGAAAAACCCGGAGCCAGATAACAGGGTTCCGTTTTCTCCTCGACAAATCTCGTCATTGCAAGGCGGCAGTATCCCTTCTCGCATCGTCAGGATCTCCCGCTGCCCTTTCAGGAGCAAGAGGCAAGCTGGTCGAGGTCGTGCTCTTTCAACCGCTGCGGAGGAATCGCCTCCCTCGCCAACTCGACTAACCGAGAGTGGTGAGTGAAAAACAACACCTGGGTCTTCTCGGAGAGTTCGCCCAACAGCCCCAGGGTCGCGTGTGCGCGGCGGTCGTCGAAGTTGACCAGGACGTCGTCGAAGACGAGAGGCGTCGGTTCGTTTCGGTCGACGTGGCGCTCGAGGCTCGCCAGTCGGAGCGCGAGGTAGAGCTGGTCACGCGTGCCACCGCTAAGCCCCTCCACGGGAACGTGCTCGCCATTTCCCCGCACACATAGCAGGATCATGTTGTCGCTCTCGGCGAATCCGGTGCTCAGGTCGGAGAAGGACCCGAGGGTAATCCGGCGCAAGAGCTCGGCTGCGCGCTTCAGAATGGGCCCCTGGTTTCGCTCGCGGTAGCGCTCGATCTCCCGGCTCAGCAGCAGTGCGGCGAGCTTCAGCCGCGCGTAGGACTCAACGTGGCCATGGGTGGCGGCCAGGGCCTCCTGAGCCTCGGCCGCCGCCTCGGCGGCAGCGCCGCTGCCGTCCATGGCGCCCAACTCGTTCCTGAGGCTACCGATCCTCTCCCGGAGTCCGGCGCAATCCTTTCCGATATCGCCACTCTTCTCCTCGTGCCTACTTATCTCGGCGGGAAGTACGTCCGGATCAACCGTCTGCGCCTGCTCCAGGAGCTCCTCGATCGGTACCCCCTCACCAAGCAGCTGTTCCTCCAGGTCTTCAAGCTTCGCGGTGATATCCCGATACTCCTTGGACCGACGCTCTGCCTTTTCCAGCTCCTCGGGAGTGCGGGCGCCGGCGTTCTCCATAAGTCGGTCGAGGGTAGCCTTCGCGCCCTCCCGGTCCCGCTTCAGGTCGGCCAGCTCCCTGCGGATCTGCTTCAGGCGCTTGTCGAGGTTGTTCTGGTCCTTTAGGTCGTCCTTCCCCTTTTTGAACTGGTTGACCAGTTCCGCGGCCGCCTCGTCGGGGGGTAAACTCTGAAGGTCCGGGGCGCATTCCTGCATCAGCTTTTCTGCCTCTCCGGCGAATCGGCGCGCATCCTTCTTGATGTGGTCGATGCGAATCTGGTTTCTTCGAACATCTCCGACCTTCTGGAACAGGCGGGAGAGACCGTTCAGGACAGCTTCGGCCTCCTCGGTGGCGGCGGTCGCATCCAGACCGAGAGGCTGAACTGCC
>JAZGDX010000172.1:0-2848 GCA_036478305.1 Bacteroidota bacterium | reverse complement strand
TGGAGGCAGAAACAGCGATAAAGGTCGAATACGAACCTCTTGAGGCTACCCTGGATATTGAGACGGCGATCAAAAAAAACAGTTTGATGGGACCGCCAAGATGGATGAAGCGAGGTGACGTGAACGCGGCATTAGAAAGCGCCCCACATGTCATCAAAGGCGAACTCCGGACCGGTGCTCAGGAGCACTGGTATCTGGAATCGCAAGTCTGCCTCTGCATCCCTGGCGAGGGGAGTGAGATCAACGTCTATAGCAGCACGCAGCACCCCTCGGAAACTCAGGCACTGATCGCTGAACTGCTGAACGTCCCGAAAAACGAGGTCGTTGTCGAAGTCCGGAGGATGGGCGGGGCCTTTGGCGGCAAAGAGACGCAGGCAAACCATACCGCCTGTTGGACCGCACTCCTCTGCAGCGCAACAAAGCGCCCGGTGAAAATCCGGCTGTTCCGTGATGATGACATGATAATGACGGGCAAGCGCCACCGCTTCCTCGTGAGATATGAGGCCGGATTCGACAACGAGGGTACGCTGCTCGCCGTGAAGTTTGAGCTCAACAGTGATGGTGGTGCTGCCACAGATTTGTCATTTGCGATCTTGGAACGGGCGATGTTCCATGTGGACAACAGCTACTTCATCCCGAATCTCTCGGTTGAGGGCTTAGTCTGGAAAACAAACCTTCCTTCCAATACAGCGTTTCGCGGATTTGGCGGTCCACAGGGGATGGCAGCGATTGAGACCGTAATTGACCGCGTTGCACGGTATCTCCACAAAGATGCTGCCGAAATCCGACGCAGGAATTTCTACGGAATCGATTCACGCAACACCACCCATTACGGGGAAGTCGTTGAAAACAACCGGCTGCACATGATCTATGAGCAGTTAGCGAGAACGTCCGAGTACGAGGAGCGAAGAAGGGCAGTCGATGGGTTCAATGCGGCCAACGAATTCTACAAGAAAGGACTTGCTCTTACGCCTGTCAAATTTGGCATTTCGTTTACGACGAGTTTCCTCAATCAGGCTGGTGCTCTGGTCAATGTGTATAAAGATGGGACGATCCTGGTGAACCACGGCGGGACGGAGATGGGGCAGGGTCTGCACACGAAGATTCAGCAAATTGCCGCTGCTGAATTCGGCGTGGGTGTGGACACGGTGAAAGTAAATGCTACGAATACTTCCAAAGTTCCCAACACTTCTGCAACAGCCGCATCCGCAGGAACAGATCTGAACGGTATGGCGGTGAAAAACGCAATTGATATCCTGAAGTCTCGAATCGCAGCCACAGTTGCTCAGATCTTTTCGGAACAAAACCCAGATACTTCTTCATCCTCGGATGCCATCGCGTTTGCAGATGGGTTCATCGTTGATTCTCAACACCCCGACCGACGACTGGCGTTTGCCGAAGCCATGCCGCTAATGAACCTTCGTCAGGTGAGTCTCAGCGCGACTGGGTTCTACAAAACTCCCGGCATCGGATGGGACAAGCAACGGAGGACGGGCCGGCCGTTCTATTATTATGCCTTCGGAATGGCCGTAACCGAAGTTCTTGTTGATATCTTGACTGGTCAGCACACATTATTGCGGACTGATATTCTCCACGATGTCGGGGACTCCGTGAACCCGGGCATTGATCTCGGACAGGTGAAGGGAGGATATATACAAGGTGTCGGTTGGTGCACTTTCGAAGAGATCAAGTGGGATGCACAAGGGCAACTCATGACACATTCGCCGAGCACGTACAAGATTCCCACCGTTCAGGATATCCCGAAAGATTTTAGGGTTGCTCTTTTGGAGGGAGTTCCGAATCCGAACGTGATTCGGAAGAGCAAGGCTGTCGCAGAGCCGCCCTTCATGCTAGCGCTCTCAGCATGGCTTGCGATCAAGGATGCCGTGTCCGCAGTAGGAAACCATGAGCAAGAGCCCGATTTCTCTCTTCCGGCCACAGTCGAGGTAATTCTGCTTTCGATCGAGAAGTTGAAGAATCGACAACCACAGATTGTCGTCGAGAAAGCTGGTGTAGTGCATTAGCTCGCCCATCGGCCGGTCACGGTCTCATCAGTCCCTCCTTAGATTAGATCGACTTCTGGTTGCGCTGTCACTGGGTGATCTGCATGTTTAGGGGTGTTTACTCACTTACGGCGAATTCGAAATAATTCTGATGCAAATGCGAGGGAATGCTAAAACGGTGGAATCATTAATTCGTGAAATGCCAAAGGCGGAGTTGCACATTCACATAGAGGGTTCATTAGAGCCCGAGCTTATGCTTAAACTGGCGGATCGCAATGGTATACCGTTACCGTTCAATTCGGTTGAGGAAGTGCGCAAGTCCTATGAATTTGCGGACCTTCAATCCTTCCTAGACATATATTATGTAGGCGCACGCGTGCTCCTCAAAGAGGAAGATTTTTACGACATGACTTGGGCCTATCTCGAGAAGGCGCGCTCGCAGAACGTGCGACATACCGAGATATTCTTCGATCCCCAGACCCACACTGGCAGGGGGGTGGCTTTTGACACGGTGATTGCCGGTATACATGGCGCTCTGGTAGACGCCGAGCAACAGCTCAGGATCACATCGAAGCTGATCATGTGTTTCCTGCGCCATCTGAGTGCCGCCGCGGCTATGGAGACATTAAAGCAGGCATTGCCCTATAAGGATCGGATAGTCGCCGTCGGACTGGATTCATCAGAGGCAGGTCATCCGCCTGAAGAGTTCACGGGTGTATTTGATAAGGCGCGAGAACAGGGATTCCTGACTGTCGCCCATGCAGGTGAGGAAGGTCCGCCGGAGTACATCTGGCAGGCATTGGACCTGCTCAAGGTATCGCGTATCGATCACGGTGTACGCTGCG
>JAZGDX010000171.1:0-3239 GCA_036478305.1 Bacteroidota bacterium | reverse complement strand
AGCAGTACTGCTCAACCGGGCACGGCGGAGGTTAACGGAACACTCGTCTACTACTTTTGCTCCGACGAAGAAGGATGGTGTCTCCGCTGGAAAGACGACGTGAGTCTCACGGTTTCAGTCACCCGATAGAATCCTATCCATGTCGCTGACGTACTTTATATCCGATGCACATTTTGGCCTGGACAGTCGTCAAAAGGAGAGGGATAAGGAGCAGCGCCTGATCGGATTTCTGGATCACGTTCGAAAACACGGCAAGCTTCTCTACGTGTTGGGCGACCTGTTCGACTTCTGGTTCGAATACAAGACAGTCATCCCGAAGGGGTATCACAGGCTTCTTGCCAAGCTCTCCGAGGTTGTAGACCAAGGTATCCCCATCAAGTACATAGCCGGTAATCACGATTTCTGGATGCGAGGTTACCTGGGTGAGGAAGTCGGCATCCAGGTGTTTCACGACCCCATTGCCGAAACCATCGAAGGAAAGAAGTTTTACCTCCATCACGGAGACGGGCTATCGAAACGCGACTTCGGCTATCGCATGCTGAAAAAGGTCCTCCGAAATCCTGTAAACATCTGGCTGTATTCCTGGATCCATCCGGACATCGGAGTTCGGCTGGCACAATTTTCTTCGAGGAAAAGTCGTCATCACACCTCCGGAAAAGACTACGGCAAACAAGACGGACTGCTGACGTTTGCCGAGTCGCGGATGAACGAAGGATACGACTACATCGTTATGGGACACCGACACGAACCGGTCCTCATGCCCATCGGTTCCGGGTGGTACGTAAACCTTGGGGACTGGATTGACCACTGCACGTACGGTATGTTCGACGGCAAACGGTTTGAGTTGAAGTGCTGGAACAGAGAGGGCAAGTGATCGATGAAACCGAGATCGCGAAAGCGGTACAGCAAGAAAGAGATGCAAAGGTATTTCAGCGACCCAACGTATCGACGCGGGATATCCCGCCGGGCCAAACTGCAGTTGATCCGGCAGTGGAAGTGGGTTCTGATCAGCGGAGTTGTACTTTTGGTCGGTGGAATAGCGTATCTCTCCTACCTCTTTTCTGGTCTACCTTCCCTCGAGCAACTTGAGAACCCGAAGCCAGAGCTCGCGACAAAGGTGCTTTCTGTCAACGGTGAGGTCATAGATCATTTCTTCATCAAGAATCGAACCTACATCCTCCGTTATCAGATTCCCCAGCACCTCGTCAACGCACTTGTCTCAATCGAGGACAAGCAATTCTACCGCCACTGGGGTGTTCACTCAGGACGCGTGTTCCGGGCACTCATAAAGAACATCCTCGCTCTCGATATCACCAGAGAGGGGGCCAGTACGGTCACGCAACAACTCGCGAGAAACCTCTACGATCTGAATAGAGGAAAGCGCGAAGTATCCATTCAGAAATGGACGCGGAAGTTCCGCGAGCAGATCACAGCCGTTCAGATGGAGCGAACGTACACGAAGGATGAAATCCTCGAAATGTACTTCAACATCGCTTACTTTGGTCGTGGGGCTTATGGAATCGCAACTGCAGCCGAGGTGTATTTCGGCAAGAGCCCAAATGAGCTCTCCGTTGGCGAATCGGCCATCCTTGTCGGGATGCTAAGGGGTCCAGCTCACTACGACCCATATACGAAGCCCGACCGCTCGCTCCAGAGACGCAACCTTGTCCTCCGCGAAATGTACGAGGATGGATACCTCACCAGAGTGGAATTCTACAATGCTACGGCACAAGAGATCACGCTGAAAACTGCTCTATCGGATTCTCCCGCGGGTGTCGCTCCGCACTTTGTGGAGTACGTTCGCCAGCGGCTTCTCCAGAAGGCAGAAGGATACGGGTTCGACATATATCGAGACGGACTTACGGTTTACACGACCTTGGACTCACGCATGCAGCGCCACGCGAATCGGGCCGTGGAGGAGCATCTCGAAATCTACCAAGCGCTGACAGATAGCGTGTGGGTCTGGGAAGACAATCCGGACGCCCTGGACTACGTCCTCGATCGAGCGATCAAGTCTCTTCCGCTGTATCGTCGAGCGAGCTACACTCAGAAGGATAGTATCCTCAACAGCCTCAAGGAAAGCGAGGCATTCGTCGACTCCATGAAACAAGAGGTTTCACGACTCGAAGTGGGGTTTGTCGCGCTCGATTCGAGGACGGGCAACATTCTGGCGATGGTAGGAGGATCCGATTTTCGGACGTTTAAGTACGGCCTGAACCATGTCACACAGATCTACCGGCAGCCCGGGTCTGCGTTCAAGCCCTTCGTGTACACCGTCGCGATTGATAATGGGTACTCACCGTGCTACGAGCTCTTGAATCAGCCTGCCACGATCATCATGGCAGACGGAAAGCGCTGGTCCCCTTCCAATTCAGACGGAACGTTCGGAGGAAAGAGCACTCTTCGAGAGGGACTCAGGAAGTCGATCAACCTCGTCGCGGTGCGGGCCATTATGGAGATCGCCCCGGTAAAGCAAGTCGTTGACTACGCGCACCGGATGGGGATCTCGAGCGAGCTTCCGGCAGTAGAGTCGCTGGCGATGGGAACAGGAGAGGTTTCCCCTCTTGAACTCACCTCCGCGTTCGGCGTGTTCGCGAACGAAGGGGTTCACGTTGAGCCGAACGGCATTCTGCGAATCGAGGACAAAGATGGGAACGTAATCGAGGAAGCTGTCCCCATGATGCGAGAGGTGCTGAGCAAGGAAACGGCCTACATTATGACGAACCTGCTTCAGGATGTGGTCGATCACGGGACGGGCATCCGCGTTCGAAACTATTTCCATCTCCCCGCTGCGGGCAAGACCGGCACGACTCAGGATTTCGCCGATGCCTGGTTCATCGGCTTCACCCCGCAGGTTGTTGCCGGCGTATGGCTTGGTTTCGACGAAAAGGTTGTCCGCTTGGAAACTTGGGATTTTCAGGGTAGTCGAGCGGCTGCCCCAATCTGGGGCCGTTTCATGAAGTATGTCTATGACGATCTGGAGATCGCGATGCCGCTGGAGTATTTCGAGCCACCGCAAGGAGTGGTCGAGGAGACGATCTGTCTTGAGACCAAGAGACTTGCGACCGAATTCTGTCCGAACAAGGGCTTCGAAATTTTCAATTCGAAGTACCTTCCCGGGATGTGTCCAAAACACACCACCCTGCACTGGGGGGAGGGAGAGGAGAGCCGGAGCAACATCAGCTTCTAAAGCAGTAGACCTGCCGAGTGGGCCATTATCATCTCAGAAGTTACGGGCC